>CAYXVY010000260.1:0-22196 GCA_964468745.1 uncultured Planctomycetales bacterium
CCCTCGACCACCACGACCGTCCCGCCGGCCCGCTCGACGACCTGCGCGTCGTCCGTCGCGTCCGCTTTGCCGTGCCCGCCGGCGTACGCGAGGGCGAGCACGCGTCGCCGGAAGCCCTGGGGTGTCTGGGCGCTCCACAGCACGGATCGATCCGGCGTCTCGACCACGCGGTCCCCTTTCCCTACCTTCTTTATAGTGTCTCGCGTGCGCATGGCCGGGATCGCCGCGCCGTTCTTCCACGCCGCCCCGGCCACGCGGGCGATGATCGCCGCGGAAACGAAGGGGCGGGCGGAGTCGTGAACGAGGACGACGTCCGATTCGGCGTCGCTGAGGGTGAGCCCCCGCAGGACCGAGTCCTGTCGTCGGGCGCCGCCGGCAACCACCTTTGTCACGCCTGCATGGGCGAGTGCGGGGCCGAGCTTGCGCCAGACTGCCGCGACCCGACCGGGGGGCAGGACGAGGATCACTTCGCGGACGCTCTTCGCTTGCGCGAAGGCCTCTATAGAGTAGAGGAGGAGGGGGCGGCCTCCCAACGCCAGGAGGGCCTTCGGGGTTTTTGAGCCCATGCGACGTCCTTCGCCTGCCGCGAGAACGATGGCCGAGATGCGCATGGGGTGCGATAGTAAAGATGAGAGAGGCAAGATGAAAGATGAAAGATGAAAGATGAGAGCCGGACTCAGTCCTCTCCGGTCTTTCATCTATGATCTTCGATCTTTCACCGTTCTTGACAGCACCTTGCTCCTTCCGTACTTTTGGTGGGCTTTGGCGACCGCGGCGAAAGGTATGAAGGTCAAATTCTGGGGGGTGCGGGGGTCGATCCCGTGTCCGGGCCCGGAAACCGCCCGCTTTGGCGGCAACACGTCGTGCATCGAGATCATCGACGGCACCGATGTGGTCGTGCTCGATGCCGGCACCGGCATCCGCGAACTGGGCTTGGAACTCATCAAGCAGAAGGAGCCGCTCCGCGTGCACCTCCTGCTCACCCACACGCACTGGGATCACATTCAAGGTTTCCCGTTCTTCTCGCCGATATATTTTCCGGGCAACGAGATCATCGTCTACGGCCCCCGGGCGCTCGAGAAGTCGCTCGAAGACGCGCTCATGGTCCAGATGCAGTACGCCTACTTCCCGGTGCGCGGCGTGGAACTCGCCGCGAAGTTCAAATTCCGGGAGCTCGACGAGGAGACCTTCGACATCGGCGGCCTGAAGGTCACCACGAAGTCGATGAATCACCCGATCCGCGTCCTCGCGTACAAGTTCACCGACGGGAAGCGGACGGGCCTCTACACGGGGGACAACGAGCCGTATTACGACGTGCTCGACGGCAAGACCGGCCGGCAGGACACGAGCACACACCGTCGCGCCGAGTTCATCAAGGACTGCAATGATCGGGTCGCCGACTACGTGAAGGGAACGGACCTGTTCATAGCCGACTCGCAGTACACCGACG
Organism: uncultured Planctomycetales bacterium; assembly: GCA_964468745.1. Lineage (GTDB taxonomy): Bacteria > Planctomycetota > MHYJ01 > MHYJ01 > JACPRB01 > JACPRB01. The sequence continues at coordinate 1,451 of CAYXVY010000260.1, forward strand.
AGGAGTACGAGACCAAGCGCGGCTGGGGGCACAGCTCGATCGGCTATGTGCTCGAACTGGCGGCGAGGACGCAGGTCAAGCACGTCGCTCTGTTCCACCACGAACCGACGCACGACGACAAGCAGCTCGACGTCATCGAAAAGCAGGCGATCGCCAAGGGCAAGAAGCTGGCGCCGAAGATGAAGGTCACGATGGCGCGCGAGGGAGACGTGGTAGCCGTGTAGTTTTGTGTGATGAGTTGTGGGTCGTGAGTCGAACCTCAAAACTCAAAACCCATCACTCATCACGCGGTGGCTTGATGGCCTTGGCCTCTGTTTCCCGCTGTTGAGCCACGAGGGACATGGACACGCCACCTTGTTGTCCGGCTGCGCGGGTCACGACGTAGAGCCACTGCTTGACGACGGCGCCCGTCTCGCTGCGGACGCGGATCTCGAACGCCGGCGCCACGACGGTCAGGCGCGGCGTGATTCGCGTCAGGAGCTGCGAACTCATCCCGTCGACCTGTGACAGCTCCTGCACATTCTTGAAGTGCTGCCACTCCCCGTCGGCGGAGCGGCGGGTGCGGTGCGCGACGATCGCGGCTGCGAGCTGCGGCGTCACCTCGTCGTCCAGCGCGGTCAGGATCTCTTCGGGGGCGGTGTTGACGTTGATGAGACCCGATGCGGGCGCCGCGGCCAGCTGCGGCCAGATCGTGACGAACGGGCGCAGCGCCCGGTGCGAGTCGTCGCCGTACAGGACCTCGCGGGTGAGTCCGTCGATGCGATCGAGTTCGTCGAGCGTGGACATGCGGGCGTTTCTGGCGCCTGCTTCGAAGTCGCCGCTCGTGTCGGTGTCCTGGTAATCGAGAATGCGGTCCGCGATCTCGGCGGGGTGATTGAGCGTGACGAGCAGCCGGCGCAGAACCGCGAGGAGCGCGGTGTTCGCCTCGCCCTTGTCGTTCACGAGTTGCGCGAGATTGATGCGTGAGCCGGCGTCCTGCATGAGAACGCCGACGGCCGTCGGGCCCAGGAGGATCGCCTGCGGCTTGGCCCAGAGTTCGTTCACGCTGTCGAGCTCGGTGCCGCGCTCGTAGTCGGCGAGAAGGTGCAGCTTCGCCTGCTCGTATCCGGCGCGCACGCCGTACGAATTGCGCAGGTCACCGGTCGCGTTTTCCGCAACGGTGCGGTTGTGCGCGGCGGAGATCACCATCTGGCCGACGATGACGATCAAGATCGCCAGCACGAGCACGGCGACGAGGAGGGCGATTCCACGATCTTTACGGTGCACGATTCTTCAACGATTCGCGGGGATGCACGGTTTGACTCCCCCGGCGAATTCCTTGACTCAATTTCCGCATGTGCTAAAGTCTTTCGTTCAGTCCTTTGGCGCTACTGGGAGGATTCTATGCGGCGACTCGTCGGCAGTGGCCTCGCGGCTGCGGTCGCGTTCTCGATGCTCGCGTGCGATACGCTGAATTTCCGCGAAAACCAGTACATCGGGATTCGCGATTACTCGATCGATCCGTCGGCGAAATTCGAGAGGGTCGAGCTGACCGATCTCGTGACGAATCCGACGCACGCTTCGCACGTCGAGTTCGAGGCCATTTTCCGTCAGCGAGACGAGACGATCTGGGCGCCGTTCTTCACGATCTTCACGCCTGAGAAGTATTGCTCGTTCTCCGTGTGGCCGTCGGACGCGAGGCTCTGGGAGGCGTCGGCGCGCATTTCGTACGTGCCCACGCTTTTCATCGACAAGTACCACAACCCCGATTTCAACATCTACCTCAACCTGCGCAAGGCCGAGCGCGTGTGGGTGAAGGGCATCGTTCAGAGCGACTTCCAGCGCCGGCCGTGGATCATGGTGTTGAGCATCCGGTCCATCGGTGGCCTCGCGTACTCGGAGGACTCGCTGGGTTCGCTGCTTGCGGGCATCGTCGATACGGATGAGGGAAGACACGCCAGCGCGATTCGCCTCCTCGAGGAGGCGCTGACGGGGACGCTCGCCGATGCGGGCAGGCTCGCCGCGTATCAGCGCCTTGCGTGGCTGTGGGAGTCGCGCGCCGCGACGACGAAGAATCCGGAGGACTGGGGCCGCGCGCGCAGCAACTACGACCAGGTGATACAGCTGGATCCGGCCGATACGTCGGCGCGGGAAGGCGCGGGACGCTGCGATCGCGCCTACGAGCGCCAGGGCGCGGGCCAGCAACCCCCGCCGGGACCGTGGAAGAAGGCGGCCGCGGGAGGCGCGAGTGAGTCGTCGGTCCGCGGGCCCAGCGACGCGGTGCTCGTCGAGTGGAAGGCGAAGTACGACGAGGCGGTTGCCGCGCGTTCGAGGTCGGACGTGATGGCGGCCGACGCGAAGGCGGCGCGCGAAAAGGCGGAGATGACGGGCGCGGATGCGAATCGCCGCGCGGAGGCCGCCCAGAAGGCGGCAGCGGACGCGCAGACGGCCGCCGACGCGGCGCAGCTCAAGTCGCAGAACGACATGAAGATGGCGCAGCAGCAGCTCCAGGATGCCACGGCGGCGCGCGACAAGGTGCAGGCCGAGATGGACGACGTGCGCAAGCAGATGTCCGCCGGAGGCGATGCGACGAAGATCCTCGGCGACAAGGTCACGGCCCTCGAGGGCGAAAAGGCGAAGCTCGACGAGAGCGTGAAGGCACTCACGACGGAGCGCGACGAACTGAAGGCGAAAGCCGCGGCAGCCGTGCCGCCGGGCGGCGACGAAGAGCTCAAGAAGCAGCTCGCCGCGAAAGAGGATGAGGTCAAGAAGCAGGTCGAAGAGCTCGGCAAGCTGAAAATGGAGCGCGACGATCTCGCCAAGAAGCTGGCGGAAGCGCCGGCCGGCGGGGACGAGGCGCTGAAGAAGCAGGTCGCCGAGAAGGACCAGCAGATCGCGGACAAGGACAAGGAAATCACCGGACAGAAGGAAACGATCGAGAACCAGAAGGAAGTCATCAAGAAGCTCCAGGAGGAGCTCCAGAAGAAGTAATCAGCAGTGCCGTGGTCGTCGTGGGTCGTCGTCGTTTCGCTTCTCGCTCTTCCTCTGGGCGCCGTCATCGTCCTCGTTTCGCGCGTATGGCATGCGTACGCGCGTCGCACGGGGCTCGTGAAAGGGACTGCGCGAAGGATCGAGCGCCCGTGGGTGTGGCGCACGGCGGCGGGCATGCTCGTCGCCATGACTGCGACGACGCTTTACGCGCGGTACGTCGAGCCTGACTGGGTCCAGACGACGCGGACGGAGATCGCGGTGCCTCGTCCCGTCTGCGGCAAGCCGCGCTTTCGCATCGTCCACTTGAGCGATCTGCACCTCGATCGCTTTGGGGCGCGCGAGAAGTCCGTCGTCGAGGCTGTGCGCGCCGCGACGCCGCACCTCATCGTGCTGACGGGCGACTACATCGGTTCGCGCGCGGCAGAGGAGGACTTCGTCGCGTTCCTGCGCGAGTTGAAGGCGCCGCTCGGCGTGGTGGGGATCGGGGGGCACTGGGACGCGAAGTGGCCGGTGCCGGATCTGTTTGCGCGCGCGGGCGCGCGCTACCTGCGCGACGACTACCTGCGCATCGACGGCGACAGTGGCGCGCCGCTGCTGATCGTCGGCCACGATATTCATCCGGGGCGCACGCTGGCGGAGCTGCTCGAGGGCGCCTCGGAAGACGTCTATCGTCTGTACCTCAGTCACTCGCCCGATTCTGTCGGTGAGCTCGCCCGCGCGCGCGCCGATCTATTCCTGTGCGGGCACACCCACGGCGGGCAGGTCCGGCTCCCGTTCTACGGGGCGATTGCGACGATGACCCAGTCTGGCAAGCGATACGAGCAGGGCCTGTATTTGCTGAAGGCGCCGGTCACGGCGAACTCGGCGGGAACGGCGATGTACGTAAACCGCGGCATTGGCACGTTTCCGGCCGTACCGCTGAGGCTGCTTGCCCGCCCCGAAGTGGCCGTCCTCGAACTCGTCGCGCGGCGGTAGCGGAGAAGCCTAGTCGCGCTGGCCCTGGCGCACCTCGCCGATGAGGCGCAGTTTCTTCTCTTCGACCACGAGATCGTGACGCGCCAGCAGCAGCGGGTAGTGATAGACGCTCTGCGTATACGTCGAGAGCAGCTGCACGCGCTCGCGAAGCTTTGCCGCGCGCGCCTGCGAGTCGCGCTCGACCGCGGTCAGCTCCGCGGGCCCGGACTTTTCGAGGACGTGCGCGCGCCACGCGTCGAGATTCGGGTCGAGGTCCTTCGCGTCGGGATGCGTCGGGCCGTGCCACGGCTTGATGAGCTCGCGCTCGAGTTCAGTCAGTCGATCCTCTTCTTCCGTGAGCCGCCGTTGCATGTCGGACGTGTCGAACGGGTTGTCGTAACTGCCGCATCCCGGGATCGCGGCCGCGGTCGCCAGCACGAGCAGCATGCGTTTCATTTCTTCCTGCCCCCAGACATTCGCTTGGACGGAGCCTTTTTCTTCGGGCCCTTACCCCGCGCCTCGAAGAGATCGTTCGCCTGATTGTAGCTGTCGATGTCGCCGATGTCGTACCACTCGCCCGCGATGGGGAACGCGAAGACCGGCACCTGCTGGTGCAACCACGCGATGAAATGCCCGGGGGCGTCCTTGTTGTGCCCCTCTCCAAGATACTGACGCATCATCGTCGCGTGTTCTTTCGCGAAGTAATAAAGCCCGATCGCGATGAGGGTGCTCTGCGGGACGGGGGGCTTCTCTTCGAAATCGGTCACGCGCCCCTTCTTGTCGATCTGCACGACGCCGTAGAGGGACGCGCGTTCCCGGTTCCCGAGGTCCTTCACCGCCACCACCGAGCCTTTGCGGTCGCGCCCGAGCTTGACGAGATCGGTCAGCGGAAATTCGAAGAGGTTGTCGCCGGCGATGACCAGGAGCTCGTCGTCGATCTTGGCGTTGCGGACGACGAAGTCCATGTCGCCGATGGCTCCGAGCCGGTCGTCGTTCGACGTCGTCATGTCGTCGAAGATCTCGATCGGAACCCGGGTCTTTCCGAGCTCGCTTTTCCAGTTGTAGTAGTGCGACGTGAATCGGTGGTTCGTGACGACGTAGATGCAATCGACGCCCGGCACCTTCATGACGGAATCGCAGATGCGCTGGAGGATCGGAATCCCTCCGACGGGCAGCAGCGGCTTGGGGCGCTCGCGCGTGAGCGGGTACAGGCGCGTCGCGTAGCCGGCACCCAGGAGGATGCACTTCATCCCGTCGGACTCCTTCAGGAATCCCGGACGCCCGAGCGGGGGTCTGACGGGATTCGTCGCGGCGCATTATAGCCCTGCGTTGTTGATCGTCCAATCTCCGGGTATGATCCGCGACATGCGCTGGCTGGTCCTGATCGTGCCGATCGCGCTCACAGGGTGCGTCGAGCGGTACATCTCGATCCGCAGCCAGCCCGCGGGCGCGACGGTGTACGTCGACGGCGAGCGCGTTGGGGAGACGCCGGTGGAGGTGAAGTACCACTGGTATGGTACGCGGACCGTGACGCTGGAGAAGGCGGGGTTCACGTCGGCGACGCGGCAGGTCGAGCTCGACATGCCGTGGTGGCAGATTTTTCCGCTCGACTTCGTCACGGACGTGCTGATTCCGTTCACCATCACGGACCGCACCGAGCTTTCATTCCTGCTGGAGGAGGGGAAGCAGGAGCGCATCGACGTGGAGGGCGTCAAGAAGCGCGCCGACGAGCTGCGGCAGAAGGCGAGGGAATGACGCTGCTGCGGGACCTGCCGAAAATTCGAGGCGCCCGCGTGACCGTCATGGGGCTCGGGCTCTTCGGCGGCGGCGTCGGCGTCACGAAGTACCTCGTCGCGAAGGGGGCGACGGTCACCGTTACGGATCAGAAGTCGACGCACGACCTCCGAGAGTCCGTCGCGGCGCTCGACGGTCTGCCCGTGACGCTGCGTCTCGGCGGGCATCGCGAGGAGGATTTTCGCGCGGCGGACTTCGTCGTTGCGAGCCCGGCGGTGCCGCCGGAGTCTCCCTGGCTTGCGATGGCGCGGGGCGTCGAGACGGAGATGAATCTCTTCTTCAAGCTCTGTCGCTCGCGCACGATTTACGGCATCACAGGGTCCAACGGAAAGACGACGACCACAGCGCTGATCGGCGAGATTCTCAGGCGCGGTCCGCGTCGCGTCTCGGTCGGGGGCAACATAGGAGGGTCGCTGCTCGAGGACGTCGACGGCATCGTAGAGGATGACGTCGTCGTGCTGGAGCTTTCGAGTTTTCAGCTCGAGAATCTCGACGCGCTCGAGCGGAGTCCGAATGTGTCGGTCGTCATGAACCTCACGCCGAATCACCTCGACCGGCACGGAACGATGGAGAAGTACGCCAACGCAAAGCGCGTGATCGTGAAGCACCAGGTCGCGGGCGACGTGCGCGTGCTGAATGCGGATGATGAAATGGTGCGGGCGTTCGCCGGGGGAACTACGCGCTGGTTCAGCCTCAAGGGGGCCGTCGACGGCGCGTGGGTCGAGGGAGAGCGGATTCATTGCGGGAGCGACGTGCTCGACGTGTCCCGGCGGCGTCTCCCCGGCTGGTTCAACCTGCAGAACATGGCGGCGGCGACGGCTGCGACGGCACGCGCGTTTCCCGGCTGGCGCGACGCCGCAGAACGTGCGCTGTCGGAATTCGCAGGCGTCGAGCATCGACTGGAGTTCGTGGGCGAGTTCGCCGGCGTGAAGTACTACAACGACTCGATCGCGACGAACCCTGAGTCGACGCTGGCGGCGCTGGACACGCTGCCCGGTCCGATCGTGATCATTCTCGGCGGGTATGACAAGAAGCTGCCGTTCGACGCGCTGGGGAAGCGCGTGCGCGAGACGGTGAGGGTGGCCGTGCTGCTGGGAGCGACGGCGGATGCGATCGAGAAGTCGATCGGGCCCGGTATCGAAATCGTGCGGGCCGGCTCGTTCGACGACGCGGTTTCGCTCGCGAAGTCGGCCGCGCACACCGGAGACACGGTTCTGATGTCGCCCGCGTGCGCAAGCTTCGACATGTTCCGGAACTTCGCGGAGCGGGGGAGCCGCTTCAAGCAGTTGGTGCGCTCGTGAGCGTGCCCGTCGGCGATCGCAAGCGATACGACGCGCTCGTCGCTGACATCGAGAAGCACAACGTGCAGTACTACGTCCTCGACAATCCGCAGGTTTCCGACGCGCAGTACGACGCGCTCTACCGCGAGCTCCTGCAGCTCGAGGCGTCGCACCCGGAGCTCGTGACGCCGGAGTCTCCGTCGCAGAAGATCGGCGGACGGGCGCTCGACAAGTTCGAGAAGGTCGCGCACAAGCTCGCGATGCTCTCGCTCGACAAGGTCACCACCGAGCAGGAGCTGCGCGACTGGCTCACGCTGATGGAGAAAGAGGCCGGGCGTCCTGTGGGCGGGCCGTTCACCGTCGAGCCGAAGATCGACGGCGACTCGGTCGAGCTGGTCTACGAGAAGGGGATCCTGAAGCTGGCCGCGACGCGCGGCGACGGTCGGATCGGCGAGAATGTCACCCACACGGTCCGCACCGTGCGGTCCATCCCCGCGCGCCTCTCGGGCGACGCACCCGAGTACATCGAGATCCGCGGCGAGCTGTACTTCCGTCTCAAGGACTTCGCCGCGCTGAACCGGTCGCTCGCGGAGAAGGGCGAGGCGACGTTTATGAACCCACGCAATGCGACGTCGGGGAGCATCCGCCAGAAGGATCCGAAAGCGTGCGCGTCGCGCCCGATCCGCTTCATGGCGCACGGGATCGGCGTCGTGAAGGGGCGGTCCTTCGCGCGCCACAGCGAGGCGCTCGCCTTCGTGAAGGGGCTCGGGCTGCCCGTCGTCGACCGCCTCGAAGTCGTACCGTCTCCCGATAGGATATTTAGCTATTACAATAGCATGCTTAAAGGACGCGACCGTCTCGAATACGAGATCGACGGCGTCGTCGCGAAGGTGGACGACCTGAAGCTGCGCGAGACGCTGGGGGAACGCACGAAGAATCCCCGCTGGGCGATCGCGTACAAGTTTCCGGCGCGCGAGGAGGTGACGCAGATCCAGGACGTGACGTGGAGCGTCGGCCGCACGGGCAAGCTCACTCCTACGGCGCGCCTTCAGCCGGTCGTCGTGAGCGGCGTCACCGTCTCGAACGCGACGCTCGACAACCTCGACCAGATCCGCCTCCTCGACGCCAGGATCGGCGACTGGGCCGTCATCAAGCGTGCGGGCGACGTCATACCCGACGTCGTAAAGATTCTCCTGGAGCGGCGCGACGGGACCGAACGAGAGATCGGGCCCCCGAGGACCTGCACCGCGTGCGGCTCGACGGTCGCGCGTCCGGAGGGCGAGGTAAACCTCTACTGCACGAACGCCGCGTGCCCGGGACGATTGAAGGAGTACATCGCGTACTTCTGCAGCCGTGCCGCAATGAACATCGAGGGCGTCGGCTGGGAGTGGGTGAACGTCTTCGTCGACAAGGGGCTCGTCCGGACGCCCGCCGACCTCTACCGCCTCTCGAAGGCGCAGCTTCTTACGCTCGACCGCATGGGTGAGAAGCTGGCACAGAAGATGCTCGACGCCGTCGAGGCGTCGCGAGCGCCCGAGCTCCCGAAGTTCATCAGCGCCCTCGGCATCCGGCAGGTGGGGGACGCGACGGCGAACGCCCTCGCCGCTCATTTCGGGGACGTCGCGAAGCTCATGAGCGCGTTGCCCGAGGAGCTGCAGCAGGTGCATGACGTCGGCCCCGTCGTCGCGAAGTCGATCCACGACTACTTCCGCGCGAACCGGCGCGTCGTCGAGGACCTTCTCGCGCATGTCCGCGTCAGGAAGCCGGACATCAAGGGGAATGCGCTCGTGGGGCAGGTGGTCCTCTTCACAGGCGGCCTAGCGTCCATGAGCCGCGATGATGCGAAGAAGATCGTCGTCGAACAGGGGGGACGCGTTGCGGAGAGCCTGTCGAAAACGGTCACGCTCGTCGTCGCCGGCGATGCGGCCGGGAGCAAACTTGACAAGGCGAAAGAGCGTGGTATAAGGGTCATGGACGAGGCGGAATTCAAAAAAATCGCGCTCACACCCAATTAGGAGCCTTCCCGTGGTCGAAAAACTTCGATCCATCTGGATGGACGGGAAGTTGGTCGATTGGGACGATGCGAAGATTCACGTTCTCACGCACGCCTTCCACTACGGCACGGGCGCCTTCGAAGGAATCCGTGCGTACGAGACCGAGGACGGGCGGCAGGCGATCTTCCGGTTGAAGGACCACATCAACCGACTGTTCGACTCGGCCCAGATCCTCGGTGTGAAGATCCCGTTTTCGTACGAGGAGATCTGCGCCGCGTGCAAGTCGACCCTCGCGGCAAACGGCCTCAGGTCCGGCTACATCCGCCCGGTCGTGTACATCGGCGACGGCGTCATGGGCGTCTTTCCCGCCGACAACCCGATCCGCCTGATGGTGGCGACGTGGAAGTGGGGGACCTATCTCGGCGAGGACGCGCTCAAGAAGGGCATTCGCGTCAAAGTTTCAAGCTTCAATCGCCCGCAACCCAACAGCGTCATGACGCGCGCGAAATTGACCGGCAACTACGTGACCGGCGTGCTCGCGAAGAAGGAAGCGAAGGGGCTTGGCTTCGACGAGGCCGTGCTGCTCGACGTCGACGGCTACGTCGCGGAAGGCAGCGGCGAGAACATTTTCATCGTGCGGAAGGGCAAGCTGAAGACGACGCCGCTCACGGCCATCCTGCCGGGCATTACACGCGAGACGATCATGACGATCGCACGCGATCTGAATCTCGCGGTCGACGAGCAGCGCTTCACGCGCGACGAGCTTTACGTCGCCGACGAGGCGTTCTTCTGCGGAACGGCCGCGGAAGTCACGCCGATCCGCGAAGTCGACAATCGTACGATCGGTCGCGGCTCGATCGGCCCGATCACGCAACGACTGCAGACCGCTTTCTTCGCGACGGTCAAGGGGCGCGAGGAGAGGTACCGCGACTGGCTCGAGTATTACGAGATGAACGAGCCTTCGTCAAAAAAAGACGTTAAGCGCCCCGCAAAGGCGCACACCTAAGCACTGCGGATCACCAGAGGTCCGGGTCGATTTGTCGCAGCGCGCGGATCGCGTACGACTGCTCGTACCACGTCGAGGCACGCACGTACTTCACGAGCGCGGCCACGACGGCCGGGTCGGGAGGGCGTCCCGGGCGCCGTGCTCGGTCCTCCAGCGCACCCAGGCCCTCGGCCGCTCGATAGCGGACGAGATGCTCGGGATCCGACAGGGCCGCAATGAGAGGATCGCGAACGGAAGAGTCGCCCGTCATGCCGGCTGCGGCGCACGCCCACAACCGCACGCGGATTTCCGGATCGCGCATCGCCGTCAGCAGCGCTGCCGTGAAGCGCGCCCGGGGAGTCTTCGGGTCGTCGAACGAACGGCAGATGCGATACGCCGCCTCGTGGCGCACGTCGGCGTGAGCGCTTGAGAGCCCTGCGTGCAGCGCATCCGTCGTCCCCGCGCGGATCGCGCGCAATTCGTCCGCTGGGGCGTCGCGGATGCCCCAGGCGATGCCAGCGAGCGATAGCGCGAGGACGGCTGCGACCAGTCCGGTCGCGGTTCGCTGCGGCAGTTTTCGATAGAGAAACGCCGCCGGCACGCAGAGGAAGCCGGCCGCCATGACGAACGCAAACAGCGCGCCTCCGTAGAAGACGAACTTCCATCCCATTCCGGTAAGGTCGCGGAGGCCGCTGCCCGTGAAACTCCGATTCGTCACGGCGAGCAGGGCGCCTTCCCACGTGGGATCGTCGCACGCGGGCGTGACGCAGACGAGCCGGGGGTGGTCGAGCGCTCCCACGTACATCGTCCGCGGCAGAACATTGGCCTCGTTCAGAGGGATGCCGGCATCGTCGTACGGAGGGAGAAAAACGTAGAGGTCGTGCTGCCTCCGGGCGATGAGCCGCTTGATCTCGTCGTCGGCGTCCGCCCTCGTCGCCTTGGACCACGCGCTCGGCGCGGCGAATTCCAGTGTGAAGCCGGCGCGACGCAGCCGCGCAGCGGTGAACTTCTCATAGCCGATCATCAGGCAAGTGCGCACGGTGCGCGTGTACGCCTCGTCACTCGTTCCATAGAGCTCTTTGAGCGGTTCGGCGGCGTACGGCGTGTAGCGATAGTACGAGCGGGCGACGGCGCGTCCGGCGGCGTTCGTCGAGAGAAAGCGGTCGCGGAAGAGCGCCGTCGTGTCGAGACGCTGCTGGTTCCCGCGCAGAGTTGGAACAAGCATGGCAGCGCAGGCGATCGCGAGAAGTGCCGCGACTACGCGCACTGTCGACCGCCGGGCGGGCGGCGTGCCATCGCGGACGAGTTCCGTGCGGCGCGCCCAGACCAGCGACGTGCCCACCTGCGCGGCGAACGGAATCAAGATCGCGCACGGCACCGCGGCGAACCAGGGGAGCGCGGGGACGAAGGCGAACAGCCCGATGAGCGTGAGGAAAAGCGCCCCCCAGGGCGCGAGCCGGGCGGCGGGACGCCAGAGGTCTCCGATCGCGTGCACGAGCGCATGCGTGAGTCCCATGAAAAACGCGATCGGCATCGCGAACCACGCCGCGGCCGCCAGTCGGCCCGCCACGCCGAGTCCTTCTATCTCCGCGAACGACGGCACCGCGGGGTATCCGATGCGGTCGAGCGCCTCCGCTCGGCCCGCCAATTCGAAGATCTGGCGCTGAATGACCTGCATCGCGACGAGCCAGACCGCGGCATAGACGCACGCGATCGAAGCCGTCGCGCTCGCGACCGTCCCTGCAAAGGCGAAGCACGCGCCGGACGGGCCATCGCCAAAGGCGAAGGGGGACTCCTCGTGTGGAGCCAGCGGCGCCGGGTCGCGGCCGGCAAGCGCCGCGTCCAGGCGATCGACGAATTGACGAAGTCGAACCGCGCAGAGTCGCGCCATTCGCCCGCGCGTCCAACCGAAGATCGACGGTTCGACGGCAACGCGGATCGAACCCTCTCGCTGCTCGACGCGCAGGCTCCAGAGCACGGCATTCGGATTCGTCGCCAGCCACGTCCCCGCACTGACGCGAAATCCGCCGGCGCGGAGCTTCGCGACAGTGCCGGCGAACGGCCGCGCCGCCGCCTCGAGCGCGGACTTGAGCTGATCCGGCGTCGCCGGACTGTTCACGATTCGTTCGAACTCGACCATGAGGGGCGGCGATTATACTATGAGGGCTGTCGACCGTATGAATACACTCCGCGCGGCGCTGTTCATTACCCTGATTGCCGCGACGGCAGCCCCCGCGCAGCAGGCTGCAGGACCCTTTGACGTCGTCTTCCTGCCCGTGCATGGCCGGCGGCAGGACACCGTCTTCTATGACTTCACGGGCGACGGCGTGATGGACGTTTTGAACACGTCGATCGACTACGACGCGACGCCGACCGTGCGCTGGCTCGCGCTGCACAAGGGCGACAAGGAGAAGGGCTGGCCACAGAAGCCCGACTTCATCTGGCCGGTGCACGCGACGGCCGCCGCGCTCGCGTTCGGGAACTTCGTGCCGGAGGGCGGCGTCGACATATGTACGCTCGCGCCGGACGGCGTCTACTATCACGCATACGAGAACGGCGCAATCACCGAGACGCCGCGCAAGCTGGTGCACGTCCGCACGTTCTTCTCGTCCCCCTCCGAGCGCGCGCTGCCGATCTGGTCGTTTGCACAGGATCTCTCGGGCGACGGACTCGACGATCTCATCGTGCCCACGTCGGACGGCTACCGCGTCTACTTCCAGACGGAGCCCGGGCGCTTCGGCAAGGTGTCGCGGCTCGAGACGGAGTCGCCGGCCCTGGCGCCGGCGCGCTTCCCTGAGCAGCTCGAATTCGTCGCGTCGCTCTTCAGCATGAAGGTGTGGCTGCCTCGTCTCGCCGTCGCCGACGTCGACGGTGACGGGCGGCAGGATCTCGTCACGGTCAGCGGCAACGTAATCCAGTTCTGGTTTCAGAAGGAGCCGCAGCAGTTCCGGCCGGAGAAGAAGTGGACGGGGCGGCACGTGGTGCCCGCGCTGGAGGAGGAGCTGCGGAAAGACTCGCTCAGCTACATGAACGTCCAGTTCGCCGACGTGGACGGCGACAAGCTGCCCGATTTGATCGTGACGAAGCTCGAAGGGCAGGTGGGACTTTTCGAAAGTCTGCGCACGCGAATTTACGTGTGCTTCGGGTCGACCGGGCGAGGCAACTACAGCCCGAACCTATTCATCGCCATCCACGGCGTCAGCATCGATCCGCTCTTCATCGACATGGACAAGGACGGGACGCTCGATCTGCTCTCGTCGCGCCTCCGAACGGACATCGTCAAGCAGGGGTTGACGCAGATCCTGCTCGGAGACCTTTCCATCGACTACGAGGTTTTCCAGTTCGACAAGGCGAAGGGGCGCTATTCCGAGTCGCCCGTTTATTCGTATCCCGTGCGCCTGAAGCTCCAGGACATCGAGAAGAAGGGCGCGTCGTCGCGCCCCCTGCTCTTCGTGACGGCGGATCTCACGGGGGACGGGCGTCCGGATCAGATTCGCGTGCAACCGAAGTCCGAGACGCTCGAAGTGCATCCCGGGCGAAACGTCGGGGGGACGATCGACTTCGATCCCACGCCCCACAAGGAGCACAAGCTCGAGCGATACCCGAAGTTCATTTCGTTCTGGGACGTGAACGGCGACGGGCTGGAGGACATCGTGCTGCACTACGGCGGGATGGTGGGGTTGCTGGTCAGCAAGCGATGACGGCTACGCTCCGAACTCGGGCGGTTCTTCCTCCGGCTCCGGATCGTAAGGACCGGCGCCCGGCCCGCCCGCTTCGGCGTCGCTGTTCGGCATGACTTCTTCGAGCACCTTCTCCTCGACGTAGATGGGGGCGCGCATCTGGACGGCGATCGCGATCGCGTCGCTGGGGCGCGAATCGACCTCGAACACCTGGCCGTTCTTGCGGAGGACGAGTTTCGCATAGAACGTGCGGTCGCGAAGGTCGCTCACCACGATCTTCTCGAGCTGCGCGTCCAGCCCCCGGATGACGTTCTCGATGAGATCATGCGTCATCGGGCGCGGCGTCTTCTTCTGTTTCAGGTTGCGGTCGATCGCGACCGCCTCCCAGATCCCGATCACGATGGGAAAGGCGCGCTCGCCCTGTGATTCCTTCAACACGATGACCTGCTCGTCATTCGTCTCGGAGATGATGACGCGGGCGAGCTCCATGCGGATCACGGCGAATACCTCAGGTTGCTGAATTCAGTATACTCCCCCCCCTCGGGGAAGCAAGTTGACGGCCCGCCGGGAACCCGTATAAGATGGGTTCGTGAGCTCGAGCTACGAGGAGATCCTTCTCGCGATCGCGGTCAAGAACAAGCTCGTGAATCACGAAGCGGCCGTCGGATGCCTGTCGGAATTCAGGGCGATGCCGGCGGGCCGTGGGAGGCCGATCGAAGAGCTGATGATCGAGCGAGGCATGCTCTCGCCTGAGCAGGCGATGTCGCTGTCTGCCGCATCGCGCAAGCTCATGGCCGCCCAGGTGACGCAGAAGTACGGCGGAAGCGCGCCGGCGGCGGGCGCGAAGCCGGCCGGAGCGCCAAATCCGGCGGAACCGATTCCCGGCTATCGCATCGTGGGGAAGCTCGGCGTCGGCGGCACCGCAACGGTCTTCCTCGCCGAGGATCGCAAGAACGCGAACCGCAAGGTCGCGCTCAAGATCCTGCATCCGACGAAGGCCCGCGACGAGAAGGCGCTCTCCTCATTTCTACGCGAGTCGCAGCTCCTCGTACAGTACGACCACCCCAACCTGGTCAAGGGGTATGCGAACGGGCGGATGGGGCCGCTCGCGTGGGTGGCGATGGAGTACCTCGACGGCGAGTCGGTGCAGGACGTCGTCGAGCGCGAGAAGGCGCTCCCCGAGAAGCGCTCGCTCCAGATCATCCTCGAGACGGCCAAGGCGCTCGAATACACGCAGCATCAGGGCATCGTGCACCGCGACATCAAGCCCGGCAACATCATGGTGCTCAAGGACGGACGCATCAAGGTGTGCGACCTCGGCTTCGCGTTCCCCATCGGCTCCGTCGTGGACGAGAGCACCACCAGCGGAACCGTGCAGTACATGTCGCCCGAGCAGGCACGCGGCGCGGCGAACATCGACGTGCGGGCGGACATCTACTCGCTGGGCGCGTCGCTCTACCACATGGTGATGGGTGAACTGCCGTTCGCGGGAAACGATTCGCTTGAGGTGATGGCCAAGCAGGTCATGGAGGCGTTGAATTCGACAGCGATCAAGAACAAGCGCATCTCGCGGCACATGCACTACTTCATCGAACGCATGATGTCGAAGGACCAGGATCTACGCTACGGGACGCCGACGGAGCTCATCGCCGACATCACGGAGCAGATCGAGGGGTTCGAGTCGCTCGAATACAAGCCGGAAGAGAGTCCGAAAAAGAGCACGCGCATCATGCAAGGGCTGTCGGGCGGCCCGCCAAGGGCGCCGACCGGACAGTTCCCGAGGCCCACGACGTCGCGCCTGAAGATGCCCACGAGGCGAATCAAGCCGCCGGGGCAGGCTTAGCGTAAGAGCAGCGTCGCGTCGCCGTACGAGAAGAAGCGGTAGCGGAGCCGGATCGCTTCCGCATACGCCTCGAGGATCCGCTCGCGCCCTGCGAACGCGCTCACGAGCATGAGGAGCGTGCTTTTCGGAGTGTGAAAATTCGTTAGCAGAGCGCCGACGACCTTGAACTTGAACGGCGGTCGGATGAACAGGTCCGTCCAACCGGCGTCGCGCCCCGTCCGTGCCCACGTCTCGAGAGCCCGACAGGATGTCGTGCCCACGGCGACAATCCGGCGCCTTTTCTCCAGCGCCCCCTCCAGGGTGCGCCGGCTGTCCGTGCCTAGGTCATACCATTCGGGCTCCATGCGGTGGTCGTCGATGTTCTCGACCTTGACCGGCTTGAATGTGCCTGCGCCGACGTGCAGCGTCAGGCGCACGATCTCGATGCGCTTTCCGAGTTCATCGAGCAGCTGCGGCGTGAAGTGCAGCCCGGCCGTCGGGGCCGCGATAGCTCCTTCGTTTTTCGCATAGACGGTCTGATAGCGCTCGAAATCCTGATCGGTCGCATCGCGTCGGATGTACGGCGGGAGCGGCGGGCGCCCCAGTCGTGCGACCAGCGGATCGATGTCGGCCTCGAACTCGAGCACCCATGCGCCGTCCTCTGCTTTCTCAACGAGTTTCGCGCGGACGTGATCCTCGACTTGGAGTTGCTCGCCGACGGCGAGTCGCCGGGACGTGTCGAGTAACGCGATCGCGCGCCGCGCCTCGGACGTTTTGACGATCAGCGCGTCGACGCGGCCGCCGGTCTGTCGATGGAGGATGAGGCGCGCCGGGCGGACGCGCGTTTCGTTCAGCACCAGCACGTCGCCGTCGCGCAGGTAGCGCGCGAGGTCTGGGAAGGCCCCGTGCTCCAGTGGGCCGGAGGGGGGCACGATCAGCAGACGCGACGCGTCGCGGCGGTCGGCGGGCTGCTGCGCGACGAGCTCCGATGGCAGCGGGAAGTCGAAGTCGCCCAATTTCATTTGACGTAACTCCGGGGCAGTATAGAATTCAATCCTTATCCCCATGAGAACCATCGCACTTCTGCTCTGTTCCGTCGCCATCGCGGCCGCGCAGGATGATGTCAAACTCACGGCGAAGAAGGTCTCGGTCGGCGACAAGGCCGAGGTGAAGATCGAGACGCAGGTCGATCTCGACATCGCCGTCAAGGACAGCGACGGCGAGCGCGCATATCAGGTTTCGCAGGTGAAGTCCGAGAAGTTCCAGCAGGACGTGACGGCGGTCGAGGATGGGACGGGCCTGACGCTGAGGGTTCGCTGCGTGGGTTCGGACATGCAGCAGACCAGCAATACGCAGGGCGTGCAGAAGGGCAAGACTCCGCTCGACGGAAAGTCGTTCCTCGTGAAGCGTACGGCCGGCGTCTCGAATCTGGAAATGACCGACGGATCCGACGTGCCCGCGGGTGCCGACGGGCTGGGCGGCTGGGAGGAGTATGCGCGTCTGCTCCCCGCTAATGCCGTCAAAGTCGGCGATCAGTGGATCGTGGACAAGGACGTCGTGGCTCTCATCGCGGTCGGCAAACTGACGGAATCCAAGGGAGCGCAGCTGGTGGCGTCGCTGAAGTCCGTCGAGGGGGGCAAGGCGACGATCACGTTCAAGGGCGAGCTGGAAGGAAAGACGTCGGACAACTCGATGATCAAGGTGTCGATTGTCGAAGGTGAACTCGTTTTCGACATGTCGCGCGGCCGGCCGACGCTGATCAAGATCTCGGGTGGGTTCGAATCCACGAAAGACGTGGTCCAGACCTACGTGAAGCCCGGTACGGCGACGAAGATTCCGGAGAAGATCGGCGAGATCAAGACCAAGACGCGGAAGCTCGAGGTCAAGATCGAGATCCAGTAAGGCGGCGCGGGAGAATCGTCGCAGGATTCGCCGCCGACTTACCGTGAGCGAGCCGAAGGCGAGTCGAACGGTAGCGGCTCAAATGACCGCCGTCTTCAGCATGCCGCCCGCGATGGGCAATTCGTCCGCGTCCGTGTAGACGCGCTTTACGCGGCGGCCCAGCCGGCACGTCAGCTCGTAGGGGATCGTCCCGATCGTTCGTGCCAGCTCCTCCACACGGATCTCCTCTTTGCCGTCGCGGCCGATGAGGGTCACGTCGTCCCCGAGCTGCGCATCGGGGATCGCGCCGACGTCGGCCATCAGGTAGTTCATGCTGATGCGGCCGACGATGGGGGCGCGGTGGCCGCGGATGAGGATCGTCCCGCGATTTCCAAGCTGCCAGGGATAGCCGTCGTCGTAGCCGACCGGGCACGTCGCAATCACCGTCTCGCGCGACGTGACGTGCGTCTGCTCGTAGCCGACGGTCGTTCCGGCTGGGACGCCGCGCAGGTGCACGATGCGCGTGCGAAGCGAAAGCGCGGGGCGCAGATCGAGGCCCATCGACGCGAATATCCCCGGGTCCATGCCGAAGAGTGCGATGCCCGGGCGGACCATGTCGTAGCGCGATGCGGGGACGGCGAAGAGCGCGGCGCTGTTGGCGGCGTGCACGGTCGGAGGGCGTAGGCCGGCGTGCGCGAGTTCCGCGAGGACGCGCTCGAACCGGTCGAGCTGCGTGCGCGTGACGCTCGCATCGCCGGAGACCGCCGATGAGAGGTGCGTAAAAACGCCTTCAAACGCGATCCTGGGATATTCGGAGATCGCCCACGCGACCTCGAGCGCCTGATCGGCCGGCGCGCCGAGGCGCGTCATGCCGGTGTCGACCTTGAGATGCACGCGCGCGACCTTGTTCTGGCGTCGCGCGGTCGTATCGATGAGGTTGAGCAGTTCGTCGGAATGGACCGTGATGGTGACGTCCGCGGCGAGCAGGGCGGCGACGTCGGAGGCGAACGTGGCGCCCATCACGAGAATGGAGCCGGCGACGCCCGACTCGCGCAATTCGAGCGCCTCTTCGGCATCGTTGACCCCGAGCGCGGAGCATCCGCACGTGTAGGCGGTGCGGGCGACGGTCGTGGCGCCGAGGCCGTACGCATTCGCCTTGACGACCGCAAGCATGCGCGGGCCCGGTCCGACGAAGCGTCGGATCACGCCCAAGTTGTGACGGATGGCCGAGAGATCGATCTCGGCGCGGACTCGGTGGCTCATCTGGTCCTCGGACGGGGTGCGAGGGGGTGTCGATCGATACGGCTACGGCGTGACGCAAATCCCCCGGACAATGATTTGCTTCCCCGGTGTCGCGGGATCGACATCCCCCTCATGCGGTGGCTGGGCCCTTATGGCCCGGCCGTCGCGTTTCCCCCGTTTCCTTTCCCCTCTATCCACCTGCGATCCCCGATCGCAGGTCGCGGTCCGCGGCGGCGGATCGGGATCTACGATCGCTTCGCTTGCCCGAACTTGATTTCGGCTTCGGTCGGTCGCAGGTAAAGCGGCACGAGTTTCGCAGCGTCCTCGCGCGCGGCGCGCATGCCCAGGCGGGCGACGGTGGCGGGGTGCGGGTATAGATGCGTGGGACCCGCGGAGGTCGCATGCGTCAACAGGGCGCCGTACGCCTCGATCGCGTCTCCCACCACGAGGGCTCCGGCCGGGACGTGACGGGCGAAATCGGCGGGCGCTTCGGCAACGATGGGACCGATTCGGACGCCCTTCTCGTAGCGGGCGCCGTAAATCTGGCCCCACTTGGCGTCGATTGCGGCGACGACGAGCGGGTGCGTCGAAACGGGTGAGGCAAGTGCGTCCACGGAGGAGATGGCGGCCGCGGGCCGGCCGAGGGCTAGGCAGAGCCCCTTGGCGGCGGCGATCCCGACGCGCAAGCCGGTGTAGGAGCCGGGGCCGACGTCGACGGCGACGAGGTCGATGTCGCGCGGGACGAGGCCGCTGGCGCGCAGGAGGGCATCGATGGCGGGCGCGATGTCGCGTCCGTGGACCATCCCATTTTCAAAGATCCGTTCGCCGAGGAGGCGGTCGTCCTCGAGGAGGGCGACGCCGCCGCGGGCGCAGGAGGATTCGATGGCCAGGGTGCGCATGCGGTCGACTCGCTCCGGTTAGATTATAAAGTACATATCGTAAATGTCAAGTCGTAATCTACGAAATATAAATTACGAATCATATCTTGCCCCCCCGCCTCCTCCTGTGCTATATCGGGCCGGCTCATGAAGCTCTCGCGGCTCCGCAAGCTCACGTGGAAGCTGTTCTCCGTGTACGCGCTCATGATCGTGATGATCGCCTCCGCGGACAAATCCGCCGACAAGTGGATGCGCCCCACGTTCGCCGCCGGCATCGCGTTCCTCGCGATCGCGGTCTGGATCCGCCTCTGGGCCGCGGGACACCTGCGCAAGAACAAGGTGCTTACTGTCACCGGACCGTACGCGTACGTCAAGAATCCCCTCTACATCGGCACGTTCTTCGGCATGATCGGATTCGCGCTCGTCGCCATCGGCGACGCCGGCCATCCCTGGTACTTCCGCTATTTCAACTGGATGACGCTCGGCGCGGGCGTCCTCGTCTTCGTCGCCTACTACATCCCGTACAAGAAGAAGCGCGAAGGAGACCGGCTCCACGACATCTTCGGTGAGCCGTGGGACCATTACGACGCGTCCGTCCCGGACTACTTCCCCAAATTCACCCGCTACGAGCGCGCGGCGAACGACCCGTGGAGCGGGTCCGCGACGTGCGACAACAGCGAACAGTGGACCGCACCGATGATCCTCGTCGGTCTCGCGGCGCTCATCTGGAACGCCCGGCTCCTGGAGTGGGCGGGCCGGGTGATAAGATAGCCGTCTTGAGCGACATCATCCGCGACAAGGGGGGCTTCCTCTCGCCGGTCATCCGCCGCATCGAGCACGAGGGCCGCCCCGCCGTGCTCAAGGACTTCCGCACGAAGAACGTCGTGACGCGACGCGTCCTCGCTCCCGCGATGGTGCGACGCGAATTCGACATCCTCCGCCGGCTCGAGGGAATCCCCGGCATTCCGAAGGCGTACGCGGTGATCGAACGCACCGCCATCGTCACCGCATTCATCGACGGCAGGCACATCGGGAAGTTCAAGCCGGGCCAGCTGCCCGACGCCGCGTATCGACAGCTTGTCGAGACCGTTGCGGCCATGCACGCGCGCGACGTCGTCCACCTCGACCTGCGCCAGAAGAAGAACATCCTGATCGCCGACCGGCCGTACCTCATCGACTTCGCGAATGCGATGCACATCGGCCGCGCGTCGCCGCTGCGTCCGTTCCTCGCGCGCTTGAAGCGCGTCGACGAGAGCGGCCTGCTGA
>CAYXVY010000261.1:0-13993 GCA_964468745.1 uncultured Planctomycetales bacterium
CGTGATGTTCGAGGCCCGATCGCTCGCGACACCACTGGCCTTCAATCCAGCAACCGTGACCTCGATCTCGGGTTTGCCATTGTCGATCACCACAGCGTCCGTCTGCGCCTCGCCCGCGAGAGCCTCCTCGGCGGCATTCGCCTTCTCATCGCTCGCCACCACGCGCAGCAGATAGTGCCCGTCCGGCACGTTCTCCGTGTTCCACGCGTACTCGGGCTGCGGCGTGGTATCCCGCCCCAGGATCGGCACCCACGTGCCTCCGTCGACCGGCTTATAGTAGATGCGGAACACGACGTAGTCGCCGTCGTCGTCCTCACCACGCCAGTGCAGGCGCTTCACCATGCTGTGACCCTCGCCCAGGCGCGGCGACGGCCCTCGCTCGCCCCCTCCGCCGCTGAAGCCGTCCTGCCTCGCCGGCACCGCCTCGATCTTCAGATCGCGCACGCGCGGCCGCTGATTTTCGTTGCGGTACGCGACGGCGACCCCGCGCACGGCCGCGTTGGCGTCGGCGATCGTGATGCGGAATTGCAGGTAGCGGCCCTTCGGGCTCGCCACTTTCGAGCCCGCGGGATCGGCCCAGTCGCTCCATCCCTCGCCCGCCTTCGCGATGTTGCCCGAGCGCGTCTGCACCGTGAACGACCCCGAGCCACGCGACGACAGCGTGCCCCACAGCGTGGCGAACTTCGCGTCGAGAACTTCCGAGACGTAGACACCCTTCGCGGCGCGTTCGGCCGAGAACGTCCGCAGCGCCGCGCGATTCCCCATCAGCGCACCGCGCACGGACCGTCCGGACCGGATGAAGCCAAGCACCTGCCCCTCGGCGAAATCGAACACGAGCGCGTGCGCGCCATCCGGCTGCAGCCGGAACACGCGACCGCTGTTGTTGGTTCCGATGTAGACCCCTTCGTCGGCCGCCGCGAGCTCCGTAACGTACGCAGTCGGGAACTCCAGGACGCGCTCGGTGCGCTGCGCGTCGATCCGCCAGATCGAACTCTGCGCCCCCGCCCCCGGCGCCGCCGGCGGGGCGTCCGCCGGGCTGTCCTGCTTGGGCGCCGGATCCTGCGGGGTCTTCGGCGTCACCTCGGCCGCCTTGGCCTTCTCGACGGCATTCAGGAACTCCGACGGCGCCGCCTTCACTCCGGAATTGACCGCGACGTACCACGCGCCTCCGTGCTGCGCGACCGACTTCGCCTCCCCCTCCCCAAAATCGTAGAGCACGTGCGTCCTCCCTGCCGCGATCCGCAGCAGATACCCCGGCGCCGCGGTCCCCGCAACGTATCCGTCGGCGTCCGCGTGGATCGAAAGCACGTTCTCGCACTTGAGCGGCGAGTCCTTGGGTGGCGCGAAGAGCGGCGTCGACTTGCCCGCCGAGTCGATCTGATACACCGCCCCCGGCGCGCCGCACGCCGCGACGAGCCCGCCGCCCTGCGCCGGAAGAATCTGCCAGACGTACTTCGACTCGACTGTCGCGAACTCGCGCCACGCTGCTCCGTCCTGCCGGAAGATCTTGCCGTTCGGGATCGTCGCGGCGAAAAGCGTTCCTCCCGACTGCGCGAACGACGACACGAGCATCTCCTTCGTCTCGCCCAGCTTCTCCGCCTTGCCGCCTGCGATTCGATAGATCGCCCCCTTCCCCGTTCCAGCCAGGAACGATCCATCCTCCAGCGCGAACCCGGCCCAGAACGACGGCTCGTCCTTCACCTCGACGACTGAGTTTCTGTAGCCGAGCATCAGCTCGCCGCGCGATGTGAGCATCACGTCGTCGAACGCGTCGCCCCGCGCGAAGGAATCGCGCTTCGACACGTCCCATGTGCGCGTCTCGCCCGCGTGCAGCAGCAGTCCGAGGCACAGCACGGCCAGGATCGTCAGCGCAGCGCGCATTCTTCCTCCGTTTCGCGTGGTCATTTCACTTTCACCTTCACGGTCGCCGTTCCCGTGATCACCCATTCGGTATCGATCGCGCCCCTCAGGCTCGAGCTGGCGAGATAGGCCGTCTCGTCGATCGTCGGCACCAGCTGGGCGAGCGCCGAGTTGGGCATCTGATCGAGGATCCTCCCCCGGTACATCAGGTTGTAGGACGGGAGATTCGCGACAGCCACGAGCGCCGTGGACTTGTACTCCTTCGCCAACGCCTCGACGAACTGACTGAGGTTTGAGGCCGGCGCCCGCTCCGGCGCAATCTCGTCGCCCCCGCCGATCTGTATGGAAATTTCACTCCCCGGCGCGAGCCCCTTGGGCAGCTTCAGCTCGAGCTCTTTTGTTACCTCGGGACCCCGATACTTCTTCAAGACACAGTGCACGCGAACCGCGCCGCCGTCGGCCACCTCTTCCGGCAACGCCCACGCGCTCTTCAGGGACGCGCTTCGATTCTCGTTCACCCTCTCGGTGACGATCGCGACCGACTCGACCGCCGGTCGCTCGTACTCGTTGCGCACGAGTTGCATGATCTTCCCCATCGGCCCCGCGCTGCCGAACATGAACCCGCCCGTCGGGTTGAACTGGTCGATGTCGACATACTGAAGCGTGCGGCCGCCCGTCAGCGTGACGGTGACGGTCGACGTCGTGAGGTGCGGGTTTTCCGACGGCTCGAAGGCGTCCACCGTGGCGCCGTGCGCCATGCGGATGAGCATCGGCAGATAAACCGGATGATCGATGCACTGGACGCGCACCACCTGCTCCGTGCGGACTTTCGGATTCCGCACGGTGATCGTCACGGGGACCATGCGCGCCGTTTTTCCGGTGCGGCCGAAAATCGAGTTGGCGCGATCGTGGACGAGCGAGCCGACCGCCTTCGCGGGCGATGCAATCTTGTACGCGGTCATCAAGCCCTGGAAGGTCGTGTGGACGACGCATGTCGTGATCGGCATCTCGATTTCGCCGGCGGCAAAGAACGGATGGCCGAACGCGAGCACGCGGTCGCCGTCCACGAACGTGACGGTTCCGGTGGCGGTGATATCGTAGTCTCCCAGCATCAGCGACGCGCCGATCGCGGAGCCCGGCTCGAAGCTATCCGCGACCCGGTGCACCGCGGAGCCGCCCGCCGACACGGCCGTCACGAAGTTGTCGCGCTCGAGCGCGCGCTCGAATGCTTCGAGCGTGCGGCGCGGGAAGCCGCGGAAGCAGAGCGGCGTCGCGACGGGCACGGGTCCGCGATCGTCGCGCGTGCTGTCGACGCGCCCCGTCTGCTCGATGGGACGATCCATATCGCGAATCATGTACTCGATGGGCGTGATGCCGCCGAGCGCGTCCTTCTGGAACGCGCCGAGCCGGTACGACAGGGCGCCGATCATCTTGTCGTTGATGTAGCAGGGGCTTCCGCTCATGCCCGCGATCACGTTTCCCCCGTCGAGCCACTTCTTGTGCGATCCTCGGAACATGATGAGGTCGTGCTTCGGCATGATGTAGTTCTGGGCAATGTCGACGATCTCGAAGTCGAAGCGCTCGATCTTCGTCCCCTCGAAGACGGTCAGTCCGTACCCCGTCAGCGGTTTGCCGTCCGCTCGAGCCTTCGCGAGCAGGGGCGTCAGTTCACTCAGCGGCATGACCTTGCCCTCCGCGACGAGGCGCGGCAGCGAATCGACTTTCGGGAGGGCCGTCGGAGCTTGCTGCCCGGAGCCGCACGCGGACAGCAGCGCGATGGCGACGATCGGCGTCAGTCGCAGCATGACGAGCCCTCCGAATGTTTCACGAATTCCGCCGAAAACATACGTAATGGACATATGACGGATGCACGGGGCGCAGGTTTGCCCGCATCGACGTTAGGGGAGGACAGCGCGTGGCGTCAAGAGATTGCAAAATAAACATTCGCATAATGCATATTTGCCTTGACACGGCTGCGCGGGTGGGATACTCTTCCCCATGTCGAATGGGCGTATTGAGCAGCAGGGGAGGGTCGCGCATGCGTTGCAATGCCCGGGGTATGACGATCGTCGAGATCGTCATCGCGATGGGAGTGCTCGTGGTTGCGCTCCTCGCGATCATGTCGGCCATGCTGTCGAGCGACCGGCTGCGCCAAGTGTCTCGCGAACAGGTGCTCGCGTATAACGCGGCGCGGGATGTGGTCGAAACAATGCGGAACTCGACATTCAACCAGATCTTCACGAACTTCACTCCGGGTGGAGTGAACGGGGGTACCTTCGACGTGCCGCTCACAGTAAGCGTGCCTCCTCTCTCAGGCGTAACCCTGAATCAGGTTACGTCGGGAACAAGCGTAGGCACGGTCACCTTCCCCATGACGGGAACGAATCTGGACGAGACCGTGACCGACGCGGCGCTGGGAATGCCGCGTGATCTGAACGGCGACGGCGACGCGACCGATACGAGCGTAGCTGGAACATATGTACTGTTGCCGGTGAGGGTCACGGTGCGCTGGCAGAGCCAGACGGGCCCCGTTGAGATCAGCATCAACACGCTGATCGCGGAGAAGTAGATGGAACACACGAACAGGCGTCGCGGCGTAACGCTGCTGGAAGTCATGATTGCGATGGCGATTCTCATCATTGTCGCCGTCGCGTTCTACGGCGTTCTCGCGGCCTCCACCGAAGCGTATGCCACGGATACGGCGCTGGCGTCGATCCAGGACCAGGCGCGAAAAATGGTGGACGACATATCCGAGGACTTCCGTCTCGCAGACCGCACGACCGTGGTCATCGGGACCCTGAACGGATCCGGTACGCTCACATTCAGAAAGAGCATCGACTACGCCGGGGCCACGCCGGTATGGAGCCCCACGGACATCGTGTGGCAAGTGGACCTCTCGGACGTGGACGCCAACAACAACGGCGTGGTCGACGAGGGCAGGATCGTTCGCACGGGCCCCGCGGGGCGCATCGACACCGCGAGCACAAAGACTATTGAAGATGGGGCACCGGAAACGGTCACAAAAACGCACTACGTCAAGTCCGGAGGTCTCTCGTTCACCGCCAATGGCAGCCGCGTACTGATTTCGGTCACGCTGATGACGGTGGACGCGAAGGGTCGCGTCATTGAGACGACGGTTCAGACGTCCGTTACCCCCCGGAACAGCAGCAACTAAGTGGAGGAAGCAGCCATGCGCAGGATCTGTCAGAAGCGCGGTTCAGCGCTCGTCATCGCTGTCGTGCTCGTCATTGTCGTGGCGGGACTGGCGGCGGCATTCTTGTCGCTCGCTATTTCCTTCAACAAGACGACGATGGGCGCCACCAAGCGTGAGAATGCCTTCATGGTGGCCGAGTCCGGCATTGATGAGATCATCCAGAGGGTCAACACCTGGACGGCCGGCACGCTCACGACCACCACAGGCGATATCGGCACGAACGGAACCTATACCACGGCAATCACACCTTCCTTCTCGGGCACGGCAGGCACGTACACGATCACGTCTTCTGGCGTCCTGTTCGGTGACGCGACAAGAACAAACATTACCGAGAAGCGCGGCATTCAGACGGTCATCGCGCCCCTCGTCGTCAGGCCATTCGATGAGGCCGGCGCTAAGGGAAAGCTGACGGTGGACACGTCCGGAACCATGTTCATGGATTCCTACAGTGTCGCAGCCGGGACTTACGCGTCGCAGGCCACGAATTACGACGCGACGCACGGCGAGTACTACGCGGGCACCGGTGGAAATCTCGCCAGCAACGGTGACATCAGTCTCTCAGGCGGTTCCACGATCTACGGAAATGTCACGCCGGGCCCCGGTGCCAGCGTGAGCACAACCGGGTCTGTTTACATTTCCGGCTCCACCACTTCGGCAACGGATCCGATACCGTTCCCGCTTCCCACGTACGAGCCGCCGATTGCCTCCATTGGCAAATTCAAGGAGACGGGCGGAACGACAACGATCGGGACGGCGGGCGCGGATACCGTGGTCCGATATGACGATTGGGCCATGAGCGGCGGGGCGACCGTCGAGTTCAGGGGCAACGTAACGCTCTACATCGACGGCGATTTCACGACGACTGCGACCGCCCTGCTTCACATGAACATCGATAGCGGCACCTCCGCAACCCTGACCATCATCCATGGCAGCGGCAAGTTCACGCTAGGCGGCCAGGGCATCGCCAACGACAGCCTGAATCCCGCCAACTTCGTCCTGAAGTCCTCGACCACGGACACAATCAAGTTCGCCGGCGGCTCGGCGGCATACGGATACGTATACGCTCCGAACGCGATATTCATGGCCGTAGGCGGCACGGACTTGTTCGGCGGATGGGTGGCGAACGAAATTAAAACCTCGGGAAATGCCGTGATGCACGCCAACACCGATCCTCCGGATATCTCGTTCGTCGGTCGCTACCGCGTCCTCGCGTGCACCGAGTTCGTCCCCCAGTAAGGTGAACAAATGAAGATCGCAGCTCTACTGGCGACCCTCCTCGCGCTCCCGGCTTCAGCCGTGGCGCAGGACCAGAACGACACGCATCGGCTCACGCTGAAGAACGGCGAGATCGTCGACTGCGTGGTGCTGGAGAAGTCCGACGCCGGACTTTCCGTCCGCTACACCTCGTGCATCGAGATGTTCGTCAAGTGGAGCGAGATCAAGACGGTCGAACTGCTGCGCATCCGCGCCCTCGGCTCCGATCCCAAGAAAGTCGATGCGCCGGTGGAGCCGCCGAAGGATCCATCGCAGCCCGCGACCGCGAAGCAGGAGCCGAAAGCCCGTGTTGTCCTTCCAAGAATCCCCTTCGAGCTGGAGCAGAAGATCGAGGCGATTTTTGTCCGCGCGGCGGCGATCGCGCCCGAGGAGCTCACGAAGAAATTGCGCGGCCAGATCGTCCAGCTCGGCTCGCAGGCCCTCCGCTACGTCTCCGTGCGCATGGAGCTGCTGCCGAATCCGCTCGTGCGGTACGTGGGCGAAGAGCTCGTGCTCGCAAGCGAGGGCGGCGAATTGCCGGATCTCCGCACTGAGATTCGCCAACGCCTGGAATCGGAGCGTTCCGTCGTTCGGCGGATCGCGATCGACGTCGTCATCGCACTCAAGGATGCAGTTTTCGCTCCGACGCTTGTCCGAATGCTCGCCGACACGGACGCGGGGGTACGCGGGGCCGCGATCATCGCGCTCAGCGTGGTCGGCGACGATTCGGCGCTGGAGCGCATCGCGCGCCTGGTTCGCGATGCGGACCGCAGCGTGCGCCGGCAGAGTGCTCTCACCGCCAACGAGCTGGCGCGCCGCTCGAGGAAGCAGGCTGAGCTGTTGGCCGTGTGGCAGCCCATCTTGCGCTCCGGCTCGGCCATAGAACGCGAGGAAATCGCCGGAGCGATGGCCACAATGGCCGTCGGGCTGGCTCCGCTCGAGGACGTGGGCACCCCGGCGCGCACACAGGTCGAGCAGATCCTGATCGGCCTTTCGACGGACCGTGAGACGTCCGTGCGCAGCGTGACCGCCGGCAGCTTGGCCGAATTGGGCACGGCGCGCGCCAAGGAGACGCTGGTCGAGCGCCTCAGGGCCGAGAGCGACGTGACCGTAAAGGTGCGCGTCCTGCAGGCGATCTCGAAGTCGCGCGACAAGAAGGCCGTCGGAGCGCTGATCAACGAGTTGAGTTCGATGGACGCCCTCGTCAAGGATGCGGCGTGGAAGGCGCTGAAGGCCATCACGGGCCAGTCCAAGCTGCCGGCCGATCGCGGCCAGTGGGAAGCCTGGTACAAGACGCAGCGGTAGGCAGGTCTCAACCACGCGAATAGTCCACGCGCGCATGCCGAGGGTGCGCTCGCTGGCGATCCGTATGTAGAGCGCGGATTGCTTCCTGCGCGCCGCTATAATCGACGGCATGGGCCGTCGTCCGATTTGCATTTTGCTTCTCGCGATTGCTGCGTGCTCGAGACAGCCCGACTCGTCCACGAATCTGCCCCCGCCTCCCCCGTCGTCGTCCACGTCGACGGCTCCCCCCCCACCCCCGATCGAATCGGCAGCGGAGGCCTTTCAGCGCCGGCAGCGGGAGACGCGCGCAGCGGCACAGCGGCGCCTCGACGCGGCTCGACAGGCGCTCGCCGCTGAGCGGCGGGCCGCAGATGACATCGCGGAAGCTCTGCGGCGGCGGCTGGCCGAACATCCCGTCCAGATCGTGCTTCGCACCGGACGCACCCATCGCGAAGCCAGGATTGTCGAATCCACATTTACGGACGCGACTTTCGAAGCCGACGGCGCACTCATCAGGCTGCCGTGGGACCTTGTGACGCCCGCATCGTTGCTCGCGGCGGCGGGACTAATCTATGACCCGGCGAGCGCGCCCCAGCAGTTCGAGCGCGGCCGATTCCTGATGGCGCGCCGACTGTGGAAGGATGCGCGCACCGCCTTCGATGCGGCGGAAAGGCTAGACCCCACCTTCCGACCCAAGATTTATCCCGTCCGGCAGGCGCTGGAGCACGTAATAACGGGGCGTGGCGCGCACGGCGGCAGGGCGGAGCGGCGCGGACTCGACGAGCTGGTGGTCACGTACGACTTCTCCTCGAAGGATCAGCTCGTCGACTTCGAGGGCGACTACGCCTACATTGTGGGGGCGCCTTGCTCCGTCCGGCTGCACGGCGGGGCGTTGTCGCATGGCGTCGAATTCAACGGCTCGATGTCGATCCGGCTCAAGGTGCAGCCTTCGGGACCCGTCAGCGTCAGCTTCTTCTGCGGCTGGGGCAACGGCTACTCGGTAGTCTTGCGCCCCGAAGGCGCACAGCTCCTCCAGATGGACGCGCAGTCGGAGCCCAAACTGCTGCAGCGAACGGCAGGCGTCTTTCTCGAACCGGGTCGCATGCACGACCTCGTGCTTGCCGTGCAGAGCGGCCGCCTCGAAGTCCACGTGGACGGCGTGCGCTCCTGGAAAACCGACCTGCCTGCCGGGCCACGGTCCGGCACGTTTGAGGTCAGCGCGCGGGACGAGACCCAGGTCGCTCCCCCGCTCGTGGTCACCGGCCGCGTGGACCGCACGGCGCTACAGAATTACATGACGCACATCGAGGTTCTCGCGCGACGAGCGGCCGATCCCGATCTGCGCGATATCGCCGAGCGACGCGGGCAGGAGGATCCCAATCTCGTCCTTGGCGCCGCCACGGGCACGACGCTGACCTCGGACGATCCATACCTCTTCGGCACCCTGGCACGAGACTCGAGGCCGTACGAGGAACTGAAGGCGGCCATCCTCCGAATGCTGCAGACGGAAATCGGCGACATCGCGGAGGAGGAGATCCTCTGGCAGCTGAACGCACTGACGAAGAAGCACCCGGATGTGGCTTCCGTCTGGTATCTGCGGGGCATCTACTGGTGGCACCACGAGGACCTCGCGGCCGCCGAAGGGAGCCTGCGAACGGCGCTGGCACTCTTCCCCGACTTCGTGGAGGCGCTGGCCCTGCTGGCGGCCGTTCGCGAGAAGAACACGGACTCGCGGGCCGCGCTGGAGATCGCAGGCAGGGCCATCGCCGCCCGGCCCGACTATGCGCAGGCGTACGTCATCCGCGCGCTGGCCGGATTCGGTTGCGAACCGGCCGACCTGCAGAAATGGCTCGACGACGCTGTCCTGGCGCTCAAGCTGCAGCCCGTCAATGCGGACGCGCCTGCGCTCGCGCGAGCGCTGCGTTACCAGGCGCGCGGCCCGCGCGACCTCGGCTGCCGCTTCGAGCACGAGACCGCGCACTACAGGGTCGTAACCGACATCAGCGAGGAAGCGGCACGCGCGTATGGGCGAAGGCTGGAAACCGTTTACGCATACTTCACCCGCCTATTCCCACGCCCTGCCGGTGCGGCGCCCCCGCGAAAACCTCGCGTTACCATCTTCAACGCGTTCGAGTCGTTCCTGACGTATCTCGAACTGCTTTCAGACCGGCGCGACGAGCTCATCGTCGGCGTCTTCATCAAGCGCTGGAACGAGCTGGTGCTGTACGAAAGCGCGAACATCGACGAGACGCTCGCCACGCTCCATCACGAGGCGTTCCACCACTACGTCACGCTCGTCTCGCGTTTCACGCCCCCGTACTGGTTCAACGAGGGGCTCGCCGAGTACATGTCGGGTATCGTCGTGAAAGACGACCAGATCGTCCAGTCGGGAAACGTCATCCGCGAGCGCCTGCTCGACCTGCGCGCGGGCCGGCCCGCGTCCTTCGAGTCCGTCATGCGCCAGACGCCCCGCGAGTTCTACGGCAGCAATCGCGGCTTCAAGTACGCCCAATCGTGGGCCATGCTGCACTTTCTGCACCACGGCCAGAACGGGAAATATCGCCCGCTCGTCCGCCAGTACTTCGACGCGGTAGCCGGGGGAAAGACGACATCCGAATGCTACGACACCGTCTTCGCTCCGGATGCAGCACGTCTTCAGAAGGAATGGACCGAGTACGTAAAGAACCTGCGTTAGGGCGTCGACTGCGTCCCTCCGGAGACATTCGTGGCTCTGAACCCCGGGCGGCGGTACGATAACCCTGCTATCTGGGAGGCCACCATGCGCATGCTCGCTGTCGGGCTCATCTTCGCCATCGCGTCCACACCGGTCCTCGCGCAGGACGGACAGATCAAGTGGACTCACGGCAAGGCCGATCAGGACTTCGCGGCGGTGGCCCTGAACTCGAAGCAGGACACGATGGTGTACTTTACGGCTCGATGGGAGCCTGAGTGCAAGAAGCTGAATGATCGCGTCTTCGCGCACGACGAAGTCGTCCGCCTCAGCGAGAAATGGCAGTGCGTCATCGTGGACGTGAGCGAGCTCGGCACCTACAACCAGGCTCAGACGCGGCAAAAGCTCTCTGGCCTGCCGACCGTCCGGTTTTTCAGCAAGGAAGGCAAGCAGGTGGATGAGATCCTGCTGCTCGCGGATGTCGGCTCGTACATCGCCAAGCTGAAGGGCGAAGGTCGCTTGTGGAAGAACGAGCAACCGCGGATCGATGCCGCCGGTTGGATGGATACGCATCGCCTGTACCTCAAGAACGACTCTCCGGTCGACGGCATCGTCAAGGAAGTCACCGAGGAGATCGTCGTGATGCAGTGGGACCCGAACAGCGAGGTCCGTTTCAAGCGCAGCGAGGTTCTCCGAATCGAAATGATCACCATCCGCCAGATCGGCAAGGCGCCGGTCGACATCACGGCGAAGCCGTGTCCGAACTGCGGCGGCGCGATGGCGAAAGGCGCCGCGCAGTGCGAGAAGTGCTCCGCCGGCCGCACGACTCCGGACGCTTCGCCCAAGTGCGCTGCGTGCGGCAAGACGGTTGAGGCAGGACGCGCGAAGTGCCGCGAATGCGAAACGATGGTGCGCAAGTTCTCGCCGGCCGTGATGGAGAAGGTCGACGCGATCGTCAAGACGCTCAAGGCGAACGTCAACGAGAGCAACGCCGACGTGATCGACAAGCTGATCGCCGTCGGACCGGAAGCCCTCGCGTATTCCGCCTCCATCTGCGACCAGGTCGACCCGAACGCGGCGGCGTGGCTCCTCGCCGCCATCACGCGGGCCAAGGAGAAGCGCGCCGCCCCCTTCCTCCGTGAGAAGCTGCTGACACTGAAGGAAGGCAGCGTGCTGATCACGTGCATGAACACCCTGGTCGTGCTCGATGACTCCCGATCGGTGCCGATGATCCAGAAGCTGGCGACGCATCCGGAGCCGGTGATCCGCGCAGCCGCCGTCGAAGCGCTTGGCCAGATCGGAACGCCGCACGCGATGCGCGAATTGACTTCGGCGATCGTCGACATCGACCGGTCGGTACGGCTCAAAGCGACGACCGCGCTCACGACATGGGGGCGCCGCTTGCAGATCCAGAATTCCGTATACATGAATCTCCGCAACGTGGTGGCGAATGCGCCCGAGGCGCGGCGCGAGCAGGTTCCGTTCGTGCTCTCCAAGTTGGGACTCAAGGAGGCCGCGCCCTTCATCATCCAGTTCCTCAGATCCACCGTCACCGACGTGCGCGCAAACGCCGTCGTCGCTCTCGGCGAACTCGAGTATCGCGAGGCGGCGGAACCGTTCTATGCCATGCTTGAGACCGAGAAGGAGACGCGCATCAAGGTCTCCATCTGCGGCGCGCTGACGCGCATCAAGGACGGCAGCGGCGTCGAGAAGCTGATCGCCGTGATGGAGCGCGAGGGCGACACCGACCTGCGTCTCGCGGCCGCGAGAACGCTGCAGGCCCTCACGAAGCAGCGCTACGGCCCGGATCCGTCCGAATGGCGCAAGTGGTGGAACGCGCAGCGCGGCGTCAGGCCCGAGGACCGGTAACTCCGCGACCCGCGCCGCGAATCCGGCCGCGCTGCTTGCATCCGCGTGCCCGCTTTTGTATAGTGCCCGCCCCATGAAGAAGGGCATCCACCCCGCGTACAAGGACGTGACCGTCAAGTGCGGTTGCGGAAACGTCTTCCAGACGCGCAGCACGAAGGAACAGATCCTCGTGGAAATCTGCTCCAGTTGTCATCCCTTCTACACGGGCAAGCAGAAATTCGTCGACACCGCGGGCATGGTCGAGAAATTCCAGCGCAAGTGGGCGGGCGACGCGGCGAAGCAGGCCCAGGCGAAGGCCGCCGGCCTGCCCGTCAAGACGGGCGTCGACTTGAAGCTGGCCGGCCGCTCCGGCAAGACTCTGCAATCGCAACTCCCCGGCCCCGGCCCCGCAACACTCGCCCCCGCAATTCCCCAGAAAGCGCAAAAGGCGGCACCCAAACCCGACGTCGGCGCCAAGTCGTCCTAGCCGCACTCCTCACCTTGCCCCTTCTGCGGAGATAGTCCGTCATGCTCGAACAGGTGAAGAAACACGCCGATCGGTCCGATGAAATCGACCGGCTCGTGAGTCAGCCCGAAGTCGCCACCGACCCGGCGCGTTGCGCATTGTTGATGCGCGAGCGTGCCGCGCTGGCGAAGTGGGTCGCTCCCTATCGCCAACTCGAAGGTGTCCGGATACAGATCGCCGATGCCCGCACACTCCTCGCCACGGAAAAGGACACCGACATGCGCGCCATGGCGCAGGCGGAGATCGACGAACTCGCACCCAGAGAGTCGCAACTCGTGAAGAAGTTCGAGGAGATGCTGCTCGACACGGACGACGAGTCCGGGCGCAACGTCATCGTCGAGATCCGCCCGGGTGTCGGCGGCGACGAGGCCGCGCTTTTCGCCGCCGAACTCATGCGCATGTACACGCGATACGGCGAGCGCATGGGGTGGACGGTCAACATGCTCGAGACGCAGTACGGCGACGTCGGCGGCTTGAAGTACGGCACGTTTTCCATCGAGGGCGAAGAGGTCTACCGGCGCCTTCGCTACGAGAGCGGCACGCACCGCGTGCAGCGCGTGCCGGCCACGGAGGCCAGCGGGCGGATTCACACGTCGACGGCCACCGTCGCCGTGATGCCGCAGGCGGAAGACGTCGAGATCGAATTAAACGACAAGGACCTGCGCATCGACACCTACAGCGCAGGCGGCCCCGGAGGCCAGCACGTCAACAAGACGCAGAGCGCCGTGCGCATCACGCACATCCCCACGGGCGTCGTCGTATCGAGCCAGACGCAGCGCTCCCAGATCCAGAATCGCAAGCTCGCGATGCAGTGGCTGCGCGCCAAGCTCTACGAGCACAAGCAGGAGCAGCTCGCCAAAGAGCGGCGCGATATGCGCCGCTCGCAGATCGGCACGGGCGACCGGTCGGAGAAGATCCGCACGTACCACTTCAAGGACAACCGGATCACCGACCATCGCATCGGCCACAGCGTGCACAACCTGGTGGAATTCCTCGACGGGGACGTCGGCGAGATGGTCCAGAAGCTCCTCGAGGCCGAACGCGCCGAGAAGCTGAGGAAGCTCGGCGTCAGCGGCGACGCCGCGAAGTAGGCATTCGGGGTGGAGACTCACGTCCATTCCATCCGCGCGTCGCTGCGCTTCGCCGTGCACTACATGACGGAACGGGGCATTCCGGATCCCCGTCCGGACGCGGAACTTCTGCTCGCACACTCGCTCGGCGTCACGCGCGAGAAGCTGATCGCCGACGACCGCGAACCGATGACCGAGCCGTCGAGGCTGAAGTTCAACCGGTCCGTCTCGCGGCGCGCCGACCGGCGCGAGCCGGTTGCGTACAT
>CAYXVY010000262.1:0-37152 GCA_964468745.1 uncultured Planctomycetales bacterium
AATCCCGACGGCACGTTCGTCGGCTCAATCGGCGCGCGCGGCTCCGGACCGACCGAGCTCAACACGCCATGGGACGCCCTCCCGGTAGGCGATCGCGTTTACGTCGCGGACTGCGGCAATCATCGCGTGCAGGTGTGGCCAGCCTCGCAGCTTCGGGGAGGGCGGTCGTGAATTTCGGCCAGCCCTGGTGGTTGCTGCTGCTGCTCTTCCTCCCCGTCTTCGCACTGCTTGCGCGCTGGAGCCGGTCGGGTCTCGAGCCCGGACGCTCCATCACGGGAACGATCCTGCGCCTGCTCCTCTTCACGGCGGTCGTGTTCTCACTGGCCGACGCGACGTGGGTGTCCCGCTCGTACCGGACAGCGACGATTTTCCTGCTCGATCACTCGTACAGCATCCCGCAGGACGTGCAGCGCAAGACGATCGACTGGATCAACGATCAGATCAACAAGCTGCCGAAAGACGATATCGCCGGCGTGGTGCTCTTCGGCAGCGAAGCGATGATCGAGGTGCCGCCCTCCGAAAAACCCGTCCTCGTGGGACCGAATACGGTCGTCACGCGCGCGGCGACGGACATCGGCGCTGCCATCAGGCTCGCGCTCGCCATCTTCCCCGAGGGGTACCAGCGCAGGCTCGTGCTCGTCAGCGACGGCAATGAAAACCGAGGCCACGCCCTGGCCGAGGCGGAAGTCGCGCGCGCGCACGGCGCGGTGATCGACGTCTTCCCCCTGCACTACGACTACCCGAACGAGGTCTGGATCGAGAGCCTGCACTCGCCCACCGACATCGTGCCGAAGGAGCCGTATGAAGTCACGGCGGTCGTCAACTCGCAACGCGAAGGTCCCGCGACGCTGACGTTCTTCCGCAACGACGAGCTGCTCACGCAACAGAAGGTGCAGCTCACCAAGGGAAAGAACATCTTCACGGTGAAGCAGAAGGTGGAATTCGCCGGATCGTTCGCCTATCGCGCCGTGGTCGAGATGGCGGGCGACCAGGTGAGCCAGAACAACGTCGCACAGGCATTCGCGACCGCGAGAGGCGAGGCGCGCGTGGCGGTCGTCCCCGGCGAACCGGTTGACGCGGAGGAACTCGTCAAGGCGTTGCGGCAGGAGGGCGTCGGCGTCACCGTCTTCCCTCCCGAGCAGATCCTGCGCGCCTTTGCGGACCCGGGCGCATACGACACGATCGTCTTCGCAAACGTCGAGGCGGCGCAGGTCAGCAAAGCAGCGATGCAGTCCGTCGAGACCGCGGTGCACGACGCGGGAGTCGGCTTCATCATGATCGGAGGCGAACGCAGCTACGGACCGGGCGGATACCGGTCGACCCCGATCGAAGAACTGCTGCCGGTAACGATGGAACAGCCGCAGCGCCGCGTGCTCCCGAACGGCGCGCTGTGTCTCGTCCTGCACACGTGCGAGATCCCGGAGGGCAACTACTGGGCGAAGCAGATCGGAATCGCGGCGCTCAACGTGCTCAACTCGAAGGACTACATGGGCGTCTGCATGTACGGAAGCGGCGAGGAATGGCTGTTCCCCATGCAGCTCGTCACGGACAAGGGAAAGCTGCAGAAAATGATCAACAACGCGTCGCCCGGCGACATGCCGAGCTTCGACGCCATCATGCAGCTGGCGCACAAGGGGATGCAGGGGATCACCGCCGCTTCGAAGCACATCGTAATGATCTCGGACGCGGATCCGTCAGGGCCGACCCGCAAACTCGTGGACGACATCGTGAAGGACCGCATCACGATCAGCACGATCGCGATCGCGCCGCACGGGGCGAGCGACATCGAGAAAATGGCGCAGATCGCCTCGATCGCGAAGGGGCGGTTCTATCACGTCACCGATCCGAGCACTCTGCCGCAGATCTTCATCAAGGAGGCGTCGACGCTCCAGCGCTCGATGGTGATCGAGGGAAAGATCCAGCCCGTGATTGTCGGGTACACCGACGCGATCAAGGGGTTGACGGCGGGCGGCGTTCCGTCGATTTACGGGTACACGCTGACGAACCCGAAGCCGCTGTCGCGCGTGTCGATGGGTTGTCCGATCGCGAAGGAGGGGGGAGAAGCGGCGCCGGACGCGCTGCTGGTCGAGTGGACGCACGGCCTCGGGCGCACGATGGCGTGGACGTCCGACGCGAAGACGCGCTGGGGCAAGGACTGGGTGACGTGGGACAACTACCGCAAATTCTGGAGCCAGGCGGTGCGATCGGTGATGCGCACGGTGCCGCGCGCGCCTTACGCGATGCAGACGGAGATCGAAGGAGGCAAGGGGAAGGTCATCATCGACGCGGTGGACGACAACGGGAAATTCGTGCACACGCTGCTATTCGTGGGCGCCGTTACGTCACCCGACGGCCGGAAGCAGGAGCTCGGATTCCGACAGGTGGGGCCGGGGCGCTACGAGGCGACCTTCGAGGCGGGCGATGTGGGCGTCTACTCGCTCAACGGATCTTTCGAAGGGGCGCACGGCGAGAAGGGGTACATCTCGCAGGGCGTGCCGCTGTCGTACGTCCCCGAATACCGCGATCTGAAGACGAACCTGTCGCTCCTCAATCAGATCTACGAGCGCACGGGGGGCCGGAGGCTCGCGGCGGACGATCTCGTATATGCGGCGATCGCCAAGTCGTCCGGGCTGGCAATGCCGCTCTGGCCGTGGCTGCTCGCGGCGGTGCTTGCGCTGTTCCCCATCGACATTTTCATCCGGCGCGTCGCGATCGAATGGGGCGTTGTAATTCGTCGCCTGTTCAGATTCCGCCGCGCGGCGCCGGCAGCAGGGACGATACCCGCAACGCTTCAGGCGCTGCAGGCGAAAAAGAAAGAAGTGCAGGAGGTGAGGTTGAAGCCGGTCGAGGGGCAGGTTTCGCTGGACGCGCCTCTGGGCGCGGCGGCGGCTCACGAAGCGCCTCGCACGGCCGCGCCCGCCGCGGCTCCGAAGAAGGAGGATGCGGGCGGTGATTACATGAAGCGACTGCTCGATGCGAAGAAAAAGGCCAAGGAAAAAGAATAACGAGGTGAGCGATGCCCATTGACGCGAAAGAAGCGCAGGACAAGGTCGCGGCATTCCAGAAGGATTTCCGCGCCCTCGAAGCCGAGATCGGAAAGGTGATCGTCGGACAGCGGGACACGGTTCGCGGCGTGCTCACGGCGCTCTTCGCCGGCGGGCACTGTCTCCTGGAGGGGGTGCCGGGGCTGGGAAAGACGCTTCTTGTGCGCACGCTCGGGCAGGTCATGCAGCTCAAGTTCAACAGGGTCCAGTTCACGCCGGATCTGATGCCCGCCGACATCATTGGCACCAACCTCGTGGCGACGAATCCCGACGGCGAACGCGTCTTCCGGTTCCAGAAGGGACCGGTGTTCGCGCAGATCGTGCTTGCGGACGAAATCAACCGCGCAACTCCGAAGACGCAGTCCGCGATGCTCGAGGTCATGCAGGAGCACACCGTCACGGCCAGCGGGCAGCGATACACGCTCGAGGAGCCGTTCATCGTGCTCGCCACGCAGAACCCGATCGAGATGGAGGGCACCTATCCGCTGCCGGAAGCGCAACTCGACCGAT
Source organism: uncultured Planctomycetales bacterium (assembly GCA_964468745.1). GTDB lineage: Bacteria > Planctomycetota > MHYJ01 > MHYJ01 > JACPRB01 > JACPRB01. The sequence goes on from CAYXVY010000262.1 coordinate 3,555, forward strand.
TCCTCTTCAAGCTGCATGTCTCGTTCTCGTCGCTCGACGAACTGCGCCAGATCCTGGAGCGCACGACAGATACGACAAAGATAGAGCTGACGCCTGTGATCGACGGCGCACGCGTCCTCGAGCATCAGAAGCTCGTGCGCGACGTGGTCAGCGCGCCGCACGTAAAAGACTACGCGTCGCGGCTCGTCTGGGCGACGCACCCCGAGGCAGACATCGCAACGGACATGGTGAAGAAGTACATCCGGTTCGGCGCCAGCCCTCGCGCGGCGCAGTCGCTGATCCTCGCGGCCAAGGTGAGCGCCCTCATCGACGGCAGGTACAACGCGAGCTTCGCCGACGTGAAAGCGGCGGCGCACGCGTCCATGCGACACAGGATCCTGCTGAACTTCGAAGGAGAAGCCGAGGGTATGAAGGTCGAGCGCGTGATCGACGACATCGTCGCCAAGATCACGCCGGACGTGAAAGCGATGGCGGGAGCAAAATAGCGATGCCTTCCCTGTTGCTGGACGCCGAACTCATCCGTCAGCTCGAGCAGCTCGAGCTCGTGGTGAAGCGGCTTCACGCCGGACGGTCGAAGGGCGAGAAGCGCTCGAAGCGCCGCGGCACGGGGTCGGAGTTCGCCGACTATCGCGAGTACTCGCAGGGGGACGACCTCCGATTCGTGGACTGGAACGTCTTCGGCCGGCTGGACCGCCTGTTCCTGCGCCTCTTCCACGAGGAGGAGGACCTGCGGCTCTCGATCTACCTGGACTCGAGCGCGTCGATGTCCTTCGGCACACCCGAGAAGCTGACGTACGGCAAGAAGCTGGCGGCCTCGCTGGCGTACATCGCGCTGGCGAACATGGACCGCGTGACGATCGAAGCGGGGCGCGATGAAGGGACGGAGATCCTCCGCCCGACGCGCGGCAAGTCGCACGTGTGGACGCTGCTCGACTTTCTCGAGAAGGTCAAGCCCGAGGGGGGCACCGACCTGGCGGCCGGTCTGCGGTCGTTCATGCTGCGCAACTCGGCACCGGGGATGAAGGTCGTCATCAGCGACTTCCTGAACAAGGCCGGATACGAGACCGCCCTGAAGTGGTTGATGCGCGGAACGGACGAACGCATCGTCATCCACGTGCTCAGCCCGCAGGAGGTGAAGCCGGACCTGCTCGGCGACCTGGCGCTCGAAGATTGCGAGGACGCCGCGCTGACGGAAGTATCGATGACGGCAGGGCTGCTGCGGCGGTATGACGCAAACCTCAAGGCGCTCGTCGGCGGACTGCGCGAGTACTGTCGCACGCGCGGCTTCGGCTACTTTTTCGCACAGACGACGACCCCGATCGAACAGATCATCCTGACGTCGCTGCGAAGGACGGGGATCCTGAGATGAGCTTCCTGAATCCGTGGGCCTTCGCCTGGCTCGGCCTCGCCGCGCCGGTGATCGCGCTCTATTTCCTGAAGCTCAAGCGCAAGAAAGTGAAGGTTCCGAGCACCTGGCTGTGGGAGCGATCGCTTTCCGACCTGCGCGTCAACGCACCGTTCCAGAAGCTGCGCAAGAGCATCCTCCTCTTCCTGCAGCTCCTGCTGATCGCGCTCGGCGCGCTTGCGCTCACACAACCGACGGGCCGCGCGGCGTCGCCGGACGAACGGCGCGTGGTGCTCCTCATTGATCGCTCGGCCAGCATGCAGATGAAGGACGTCGCTCCGTCGAGGCTCGACAAGGCGAAAGAGCTGGCGAAGCAGATCGCCGGCGAGTGCGGCCCCCGCGAGGAAATCATGGTGATCGCGTTCTCGAATCGCGCGCAAGTCATGTCCCCGTTCACCGCAAACCGCACGTCGATCGAGCGGGCGATCGATGCGATCCAGCCCGTCGACTCGGTTACGCGCATTCAGGAGGCCTATCGCATCGCGGCCAGCGCGGTCGAAGGGGTAAAGAGGCGCGAGATCGTGATCCTCTCGGACGGCCGCTTCGAGGCGATCCAAAGCGCCAGCGACGCGCCGGTGCGGTACGTTCCGGTGGGCGTGAAAGCGCGCAACGCGGCGATCACGGCGATCGACGTACGCAAGCCTGCGCAGGCCGGCACGCCGTGGACCGTCTTCGCGCAGATCGATCTCTTCCACGACCAGCAGGTCGAGTTCAACGTGGAGCTGTACGTCAACGGGGCGCTCAAGTCCGTGAAGAAGGTCACCGCGCCGCCGAATGCGAGCGCGCCGGTCATCTTCGAGGTGACGAAGCCGGAGCCGGACGTCGTCCAGGTGAATCTCGACTACCCGGACGACCTGGACGTGGACAATCGCGCGTGGTTCGTGGTGCGACGCGACCCGGCGAAGGTGCTCCTCGCCACGACCGGCAACTTCTTCCTCGAGAAGGCGCTCGTTCATGGAAAGGACGTGGACGTTTTCCGGACCGAGGACTTCACGAAGGCGTCGCTCGGCGACTATGAGGTCGTCGTGCTCGACTGCGTCATGCCCGACGTGCTGCCGGAAGGTCGCTATCTCATCTTCGGCGGCGTACCGAAGTGGGAGGGGATCGAAGTGAAGGGGGAGCTCGCGCAGCCTCCGGTGCTCGACTGGAACCGCCGTCATCCGGTAACACGGATGGTGAATCTCTCGGAGCTCTTCATCAAGTCGTCGCCGAAGGTCACGCTGCCGGGGTACGCGACGGCGCTCGTGGAGACCGCGGACGCGCCGCTTATCTTCGTGTGGGAGAAGGGGCGCACGCGGGCGGTGGTCATCACCTTCAAGTTGCTCGAGTCGGACTGGCCGCTGCGGCTGTCGTTCCCGCTCTTCCTCGTCAACGCGCTCGACTGGCTGCGCGAGGACGCCAAGGAGCAGCCGAAGCCGGGGGAGCCGCTGAGGCTGGAGCTGTCCGAGAAGGAGAAGGAACTCGAAGTAGTCGGGCCGACGGGCACGAAGGTCAGGCTAACGGGCGAGCCGGGACGCGACGTGGTGTACGGCGACACCGATCGAGTCGGGCTATACAGCGTCATGCGAGGCGACAAGACGCATCCGGTAGCGATCAACCTGATCGATCCACAGGAATCTCGGGGCGAGGTGGCGAAGGAAATACGGGTGGGACAGGGTACGGTCAGCCGGTCGGGGGCGCCGCCGCGTCCGGCGCAGCCGTACTGGCGCTGGCTGGCGGCCGGCGTGCTGGCGATCCTGCTTGCCGAATGGTTCGTGTATCACCGGCGACTCGAATAATCAGCGGCGGGCGATCGCCTCGATCTCGATCCTCGCGCCCTTCGGCAGGGCGGACACCTGCACGGTCGCGCGCGCGGGCGGGTCGGCCTGGAACCAGCGTGCGTAGACCTCGTTCATCTTCGCGAATTCAGCTAGATCGGTCATGTAAACCGTCGTCTTGACGACGTGCGACGGCTTCAGCCCGGCTGCCGCGAGCACCGCCTCAAGATTCTTCAGGACACGTTCGGTCTGGGCCACTACATCGCCATCGATCATCTGCCCGGTGGACGGGTCGATCGCGATCTGACCGGCGAGGTACACGACGCCTCCCGCCTCTACGGCTTGCGAGTACGGTCCGATCGCCTTCGGCGCCTGGTCCGACGCAATGGTGCGGCGTGTGCCGCCGCTTGCGCAAGCGCAGCCAAGGAGCAAAAGAATCGGAAGCAGGCGCATGGTCATTCCTCCACGTCGACTTGGTAGCTGTGCCCGTGCTTGTGGAAGCCGAGCGACTCGTAGAAGCGGTGGGCCTCCTCGCGGTTGAGGTTGCTCGACAGCGAGAGCTTGTAGCAGCGGGCGCCTCGCGCTTGCGCAAGCGCTTCACGCATCATCGCCCGGCCGATTCCCTTCCGGCGATGCTCGGTCGCGACGACGACGTCCTCGACGATCGCCGCTGGAAGCCCCTGCCGCGCGAACGTGTCCATGATCAGAAGCGCATACATGCCGACGACCTCACCGCCGGGTTTGAGGCGGGCGACATAAACGCGATAGTTCGGGTAGCGGGCCATTTGGTCCAGAATCGCCTTCACGCGATCCAGGGTGATCGTCTGCTTCCCCGGCGGGTAGAGCTGCGCCTGCAGGGCTGCGATCGGGAGAAGGTCGCTTTTGAGCGCCTCGTCGATTTCGATTTTCACGCTCTCCAAACTCTACCAAGGTGCGCCTCGCGACGGAAAACTTCGCGGAAGGACGAACGCCGCGTGTTTCAGGTTCATCGACATGCCTCCTCCAGGTTTCGTTATTTCCGTTCGGAGGCAGACACGGAAGCCGGCGGCCGGAGTTTTAAAGACGATTCAAAGGACCCGCCGTCGGGGTATTCTGGTTCGATGGCCCAGCGGGCGAAGGAAACGGAGATGGGAGGGCCGGCGAAGGGCTTCCCCACGACCCTCTGGACCACCGTCCTGCGCATCCGGGACCCCGGCTCGGCCCAGCGGCGCCTCGCGCTGGAGACACTGATCGAGACCTACTGGAAGCCGGTCTACTACTACCTTCGCCGCCGCGGGAACGACGCCGAGACCAGCAAGGACCTCACGCAGTCGTTCTTCACCGCCCTCCTTGAACGCGAAGCCCTGCAGGACGTCGCCGAGGGGCGCGGTCGCTTCCGCACCTTCCTGCTGACGCTGCTGCGCAACTTCGTCGCGGACGAATTCGATCGCGCAACGGCGCTGAAGCGCGGCGGGGGCGCGGCGCGGCTGACGCTCGACTTCGCGTCGGCCGAATCGGATCTTCCCAGTGAGGCGACACCCGACGCCGCGTTCCGCCGGAGCTGGGCGCTGCGCGTGCTGAGCGAGGCCTGGAGTTCCCTGCGCGCGAGCTACGAATCGGGCGGCCGCCTCGAGGAGTTCGAGCTCTTCCGCGATCACCTCAGCTTCACCGGCGATCCGCAGATCTCCTACGACGCCATGGCGAAGCGGCTGGGACTGACGGAGTCGGACATCAAGAACCGGCTTCACGCGGCGAGGGCGCGGATCGCCGACGCCATCCGCGACGTCGTCCGCTCGTACACGGACACCGAGGAAGACGCGAAAGAGGAGCTGCGCGATCTGCTCGGGGCCTTCTCGTAGATGACGACGCGCGCTTGTGCCCGATGCGGGACCGTTTTCCCGGATGCGCTCCCGGGCCGGGAATTCGACGGGGGGTGTCCCGCCTGTCTCGCCCGGATGATCGGCGAGACGATCCAGGCGCCACCGCGCCCGCAGCCGGCGCCCGCCGGCGAGCGCTTCGGCAAGTATGTGCGCACCGAGAAGCTCGGCGAGGGCGGGATGGGCGAGGTTTGGAAGGCGTGGGACAGCGATCTCAACCGGCTGGTCGCCCTCAAGTTCATCAAGGGGGCGCACAAGGACGAACTCATCCGCTTCCGTCGCGAGGCCCAGACGGCGGCGCAGCTCGCGCATCCGAACATTGCCGCGGTCTACGAGGTGGGCGAGTCGACCGGCAGACACTTCATCGCGATGCAATTCGTGCCGGGGCGCGATCTGTCGAAGTATCCGCGCCATGAACGTCGACGCCTCGTCGAGCTGATCCGCGATGCCGCGCTCGCGGTGCATCACGCGCACACGAAGGGGGTCATCCATCGCGACCTCAAGCCCGCCAACCTCATGGTCGACGGCGAGGGGCGCCTCTTCGTCATGGACTTCGGGCTGGCGAAACAGGTCGCGGTGCAGTCGTCGCTGTCCGTAAGCGGCCTCATGATCGGCACGCCGGCCTACATGTCCCCGGAACAGGCCGAGGGACGCACGCATGACGTGGGGGCGCGGAGTGATGTGTATTCGCTCGGCGCGACTCTCTACGAGCTGATGGCGGATCGCCCGCCGTTCCAAGACGATCAGATGCTGGATCTGCTCCTCAAGGTCGTCGGCGAAGCGCCGGCGAACCTGCACCCGCTGCTCCCATGGGTCGATCGCGATCTCGATACGATCGTCATGAAGTGCCTCGAGAAGGCGCCCCAGGACCGGTACGGAACGGCGAAGTCGCTCGCGGACGATCTCGGACGCTGGCTGGCCGGCGAGCCGGTCGCGGCGAGACCGATTTCGTGGACACAGAAGGTGTGGCGCAAGGCCGGACGGAACAAGGCGCTCACCGGGTCGGTCGTCGGGCTGCTGCTGCTCGGGCTTCTCGCAGGCGTCGTCGTCTTCGTGCAGCGCCGCACCGCGGAGGAGGAACTGTCGAAGACAAAGGACCGGCTGAGCACGCTCTCGGCGGCGGAGCTCGCGGAACTGAAGGACCGCCTGAACAAGCTCTCGACGCTCTGGATGGAGGTGATCGAGAAGAAGCGCGACCTGCGCGCGCTCAAGGTGAAGCCGGAGAAGGCGCGGGAGGCGCTGGAGAAGGCGGTCCACGAGCTGGACGGCTTCATCGAGGCGAACCCGAAGCTGGCTCAAGGGTGGTACTTGAGGGCGCGCGGCCGGCTCTACCTGGGGAGGCGCGGCGAAGCACGGGCGGATGCGCTCAAGGCGGCGGAACTCGCGCCCGACTTCGGGCTGGTGCACGCGCTGCTGGGGATGATCCTGATGGAGGAAGCGCAGGCGATCACCTTCTCCAGCAGTCTCGAGGAGCGGGCCGAACACTTATCGAGCAGAAAGACTCTTACGGCGCAGGCGACGGAGGAGTTCGCGGCCTGGAGGGTGAGAGCGAGGGGGTCCGAGCACCTTGGCCTGGCGCCGACGGCCGAGGACGACGTGATGAGCGTACTGGCGGACTCCCTCGAAAGACACTACGCAGGCGACGTGCGGGCTGTAGACGATCTCAAGCGCGCGGCGGACGAGCGCCACGCCGAGGAATACGCGGGATGGATCAGCCTGCTCCTGGAGGACAAGGAGCGCGTGGTCTGGTCGTCGCGGGCCGTGGAGTGGGCGCCGGGATTCGTCTGGGGAAGATTGCTTCGGGCGATGGATCGGTTTCGCGCCGGCGACTTCGACGGTGCCATCGCGGACTACGGCGAGGTGCTGAAACTCGAGCCGCTGAACAAGCTCGCCTTCGGAAATCGAGGCTGCTGCTTCCTGCGAAAGAGCGACCCCGACCGCGCGATCGCCGATTTCACGAAGGTGATCGCGATCGACCCGCGTGATGGGACCGCCTATTCCAACCGAGCCACAATCCACTACAGCAAGGGCGATCTGGACGGAGCCATTGCGGACTGGAGCGAAGCGATCGCGATCGATCCGCAGCACACGGCGGCCTACTTCTGGCGTGGCCTCGCGCGCCGCATGCAGCGGAACGTGGATGGCGCGATCGACGATTGGAACGAGATGATCCGCATCGATCCGCGATACAAGGACGTGCACTATCTCCGCGGCAACGCGCGCCAGGCGAACGGCGACATCGAAGGCGCCATCGCGGACTGGAGCGCGATGATTGAGATCGATCCGAAGCACAAGGAGGCGCGCTGCAATCGTGCCGTCGCGCGGGAGTCGAAGGGCGACATCGCCGGCGCGCTGGAAGACTACGACAGGGCGATCGAAATCGACCCGCAATTCCTGAACTGCTACCTCAATCGAGCAACGTGTCGGAGAGCGAAGGGAGACGTCGACGGGGCGATTGCGGACTTGGCAAAGACGCTCGAGATCGCGCCCGCGAACTGGCCCTACCGGCGCCAGACCGAGGCTGCGCTGAAGATCCTTCGCGAGCGCAAGCCGTGAGGGTGCGGGAGCCGAGTTACTGCGAGGACTTCGGAGTTCGTCTCTGAACGAGCTTCTTCAGCAAGGGGATGTCGCCAACTGCGAGAGCGCGCTTTTTCTGTCCGGACCATCGCTTCAGCTGGCGCTCTCGTCGAATGGCGCCGGCTTCGTCCGCGTGCTCCTCGACGTGGAGGATGCTCCGGAAACCGAACACGCGAGTCGTCCGTCTGCCCTTTCCCACACCATGTTCGTCCGTCCTACGAACGACGTTGTTCGTATGACCCGTGTACAGACGGCCGTCGGCGAGTTCCGCGATGTAAACGTACCAAGGCACTGTCTGCAGCCCCTCGACTCGCTCGCCCCCGCTCGCTCCCTCGGGGCACTCGCCTCGCGATCTCGCTCTTCCCCCAAGCGGCCTGCCACGAGGGAGCGATCTTGAGGCGCGCAGCGCCGAAAGATCGCGAGTCGAATGGCTCCCCGGCGAGGACTCGAACCTCGAACCTTGCGGTTAACAGCCGCTCGCTCTACCATTGAGCTACCGGGGAACATGCGAGCGAGCGCGATTATAGCCGCGCACTTTCCTCGGTCAAGCGACGGGGGAAAGCCATGCCGAAGGGCGCCAAACCCGTCAGCCACATCGAGATCAACGTCACCGACCTCCAGCGCGCCGGCAAGTTCTACGGCGCCCTGTTCGGGTGGTCGTACCAGCCCGTCATGAAGGACTACGCGTTCTGGAAGGCCGGCAAGCTCGGCGGCGGATTCAACAAGGTCGCGAAGAAATCGACCGCGCCGAACAGCGTCACCCTGTACATCACAGTCGACGATATCCCGGCCATGCTCAAAAAGGCGGTCTCGAAGGGAGGCAAAGTCGTCGGTCCCAAGCAGGAGATCGGCGGCGGCCACGGCTTCTGCGGCCAGTTGAGCGACCCCTTCGGAAACGTCGTCGGACTCTGGAGCGCGCGCTAGGGGCGCGAATCCCGATCCTGGCCCGGTGTTACTCCCGATCGAGCAGCAGCTCCTTCAGATCGCGCTCTGCATCGTCGGGTGAAGCCGCCGCATCGCTGACGATCTCACGCACAATCCCCTTCAGCTTCCCCCGCATCGCGTGCAGGTGGTTCTGCACCGTGAACTCGGTGATCCCCAGCACCTTCGCAATGTCCTTGTTCATCGCCGGCGCCGACGCCAGGTAGTGCCGTCGAAATACCTCCCACTGCTCCTTCGACCCCGCCTCCCCCTCGAGACGCCGATACGCCTCGTCCAGGATCGACCGCGACCACGCCTTGTCAAACGCCTGGTCGGGCGTGAGCCCCTTCGTGTCCGCGACCACGCGCGCCTCCTCGGAGGCGTCGACCGTCAAACTCAGCGGCGACTTCCCTCCCCCGCGCTTGATCCGTCCCTTCGCGCGCTTCGTCACGAGCAGAAAGTGCCGGAGCACCGCGCGCAGGAACCCGCGGAATCGGCCGCGCGACGGATCAGCCTCGCGGAAGACATCCTTCCCGAGCAGCTCGAGGAAGAAATCCTGCGTGAGGTCCTTGCACTCGTCGTGCGGGCGCTTCCATTCGAGGCGGATGTACCAGTACACCGGCCGCCAGTAGAGCTGCGCCAGCCGGTTCACGCGCTCGACGTACTGGGGCGACGACCGGTCGCGCGCCGCGAGAATCGCGCCCCAGCTCGTCTTCGGAAACGGCGTCGGTCCGCCCCCCTCCGTCCGGTTTCCTGCCACCCGCCTATTTTATCAACGCCGGGGCCGCGGAAGATCCATCGACTGGCATCGCCGCGACGATCGCGGTTTAAGATCGGGAACGCCGGATTGACTTCGCTTGACTTCGCCGCCGCGCTGACAAGAATGGTGCAGTGCCCACCAAGTCCGCCGCGCTCGAGGCGAAGCTCGACCAGGAGAAGCGCCTGCGCGAGCTGACCACGCGCATCCACGCGCTGCCGTTCGAGGACATTTTGTTAAAGATCAAGGACGACATGCAGCGCCTCCTCGACTGCGAGCGCGTCACCATCTACGCCCTCGATGCGCGCCGCAACGAGCTCTACTCGCGCGTGAAGGACGGCGCCGAGATCAAGGAGATCCGGCTGCCCGTGAACACCGCGTCCTGCGCCGGCTACGTCGCGATGAAGAAGCGCGGCCTCAATCTGCGCGACGCCTACGACGCGCAGGAGATCGCGCAGGCGGACCCCGCGCTGCGCTTCGACGAAACGTGGGACAGGAAGACCGGCTTCCACACGAAGCAGCTCATCGCCTTCCCCATCCAGAAGGACAAATCGCTCTACGGCGTCATCCAGGCGATGAACACGCGCGCCACCGGCAGTTTCAACGACGAGCACCAGGGCGTCATCGCCGAGCTGGCGGAGACGCTGGCGGTCGCGTTCCATAACAACGAGCGGATGAGCATCCGCAGCTCCCCGCTCGACTATCTCCTGCGCACGAACCTCGTGACGCAAGAGCAGCTCGACCAAGCCACGATGCTCGGACAGAAGGAAGGACACTCCGTCGAATACGTCCTCCACGCCAGGCACAAGGTCCCCAAGGCGGAGATCGCCCGCAGCCTCTCGGAGTTCTACCGGACCGAGTACGTCTTTTTCTCGCCCGAGTTGAGTCCCCCGCAGGACCTGCTCGCCAAGTTCACGATCGACTACCTGAAGCACCACTGCTTCGTGCCGCTGCGGATGGTGGACGACAAGGCGGTCATCGCCATGACGAATCCGCGCGCGCTGACGCTGCTCGACGACATCTCGAAGCGCCTTGGCGGCATGCGGATCGAGACGCGCGTCGGCACGCGCGAGGACATCGTCGAGATCATCGACCTCTTCTTCAGGAAGCACGACGACGATCCGCCGGCATCCAAGCCGGGCGAGATTTCAGATCTCGTCAAGTCAATCGAAGACGAGCGCGCCGCGCTACAGCCGCAGTCCCAGCAGCCGAAGGTGGAGGGGGAAAAGGAGGACGACGAGGGCATGATCCGCCTCGTCAATCGCGTCATCGAGACGGCGATCGACCGTGGGGCGTCGGACATCCACATCGAACCGGCGCACGAGGGGAAGGTCCGGCTGCGGATCCGCATCGACGGCCTGTGCGTGCCGCATTACGAGGACCAGCAGATCCCGCAGGCGCTCGCTCGCGCCATCATCGCCCGGCTCAAAATCATGGCGCACCTCGACATCGCCGAGCACCGCCTGCCACAGGACGGCAAGATCCGCTTCGGCGACTTCGGTGCGAAGAACGTGGAGCTGCGCGTCGCGACGATCCCGACCACGGGCGGCAACGAGGACATGGTGATGCGCATCCTGGCCGCGTCGAAGCCGATCCCGCTCGACCAGATCGGCATGACGCCCGAGAACTACGAGGCGTTCAAAAAGGCGATCGACACGCCTTACGGGATCATCCTGTGCGTGGGGCCTACGGGCTCCGGCAAGACGACCACGCTCCACTCGGCGCTCGGATCCCTCAACAAGCCCGACGTGAAGATCTGGACGGCCGAGGATCCGGTCGAAATCACGCAGGCCGGTCTGCGCCAGGTGCAGATGCACTCGAAGATCGGTCTGACGTTCGAGCGCGCGCTGCGCAGCTTCCTGCGCCTCGATCCCGACATCATCATGATCGGCGAAATGCGCGACTTCGAGACGGCCGGCGCGGCGGTCGAGGCGTCGCTCACCGGTCACCTCGTCTTCTCGACGCTGCACACGAACAACGCGCCCGAGACGGTGACGCGCATGCTCGACCTCGGGCTCGATCCGTTCACGTTTGGCGATTCGCTCATCGCGATCCTCGCGCAGCGGCTCACACGCACGGCGTGCAAGGACTGCAAGATTCTCGTGGCGCCGACTGACGAGCAGTGGGCGATCCTGCGGCACGACTTCGGGGACGACGCGCTCTTCGACCGGCTGGCGCAGCGGGACAAGGCGCAGGTCGCACAGCTCAAGGGGTGCCCGCGTTGCTCCGGGACGGGGTATCGCGGCCGCATGGGCGTGCACGAGCTGCTGGTGGTTGATGACGAGCTGCGTCACATGATCTATCGCAAGTCCCTCTCGTCCGAGCTCCGGACCGCAGCGATCAAGAAGGGCATGATCATGCTCAAGCAGGACGGGATCCGGAAGGTGCTGCAGGGGCGCACCGACCTCAACGAGATCCGCGCCGTATGCACGAAGTGAAGCCGAAGCCCGCCGACGAAACGTATAATCGCGCCGTGGAAGCACCGAAGCCCGCGGTGGCGACCCCGGCCCCCGCCACGACCCCGGCCCCCGCCACAGCCGCGGCTCCGTCGAGCATCCATGACACGCGGCTCAGGGTCCTGGCCTACGCGAAACAGGCCGATTCGGTCGTGCACATCCTCGCGGACGTCGAGCGGGGCCGGATTCGCGACGAATACCTCCGCAAGTACAAGAGCGTCGGACAGGTCGAGCAGGACCCGGAATTCAAGATTCGCATGCGCGAGATCGACAGGGAGATCGAGCGCAAGAAACAAGACCTGATGACGATCCTCAAGGTGATCGCCGACAACGATGGGGCCGTCGGTCAACTGGCCGCGCGCGAAAAGGACATCGACGGGCGCGACAAGAAGCTGCGCGAGGGCGAAGCGCGCGTGCGCCTCAAGGAGTCGGAGATCGACCAGAAGACGGCGGACGCGCTCGCCGCGGCCACCCGCAAGGCGGGCGAGACGATCGAGACGGCCGACAAGAAGGCCGCCGAAACGACGTCCGCGGCCGACGCGAAGGCGAAGGAAACGGTCAGCGTCGCCGAAAAGCAGGCGGCCGAGCTGACCGAGCACGCGGAGAAGGACGCCGCCGCAAAGCAGTTCGAGGCGGAGGAAATCCTGCGTAAGAGCGAGATCGAGGCAAACGAGCGGATCGAGGCGATCGCGCAGACGTCCCGCGAGGTGGACGCGCTGCAGGCGCAGCTCTCCGAGGAGTTGAAGCACATCGACAACGTGCTCAACAAGGCGAAGCAGGATCTCGTCGCGAGGCTCACGCTGGTCTTCAAGGAAGCGCAGACGAACTTCGACCAGGCGAAGCGCGACATCGGCGAGATGCTGTCGTAGCCGGAATCCCGATCCCGATCTGCGCCGTGTGGCAAATTGCGCCACTCACCCAGCCTGCGGCGGTGCATATCGCGGAATTTCGGTCATTTCGCGCGTTTCGCGTGGCAAGCGGCTTGCGGTACCGACAGTCATGCGGGACTGGGAGAACGCGGTGCTTGAAGTGGGACGGTTCCTCGACAATGAGGATTCAGCCGACTTCAGCACGAGGCCGTTGGAAGCGGACGAGTTCAGCGCGCTCTGGACGTGGGCGATGAATCTCGATTGAAGCGCTTCGCGGCGGGCCGGATCGTGGTGAGCATTCCCTGCCAGTAGCTTGAGGTTGTACTCCCGCGCGGTCGCGCGATCGGCGGCGTGGACGGCGCGGCCGTACGCGTTGACCTGCTGGACGGTGAGAAACACGCGCGCGGCGGTCTCCCACATGCGATAAACCGCGTCCGACCGCGTCGCACGGTGTGCGAGCTGTTGGTCCGTGTCGGCGGACCCGACCGCCTTCGCAAGCCTGGTTCCCTGCCGCAGCAGGTCGCGCGTCACACCGACCGCCGAGAATTCGACGCGATAGTGCCGGCCGAGCCGCACGAGGGTCGCGAGCTCGGCTGCGACCCTCCGCGGGGCCTGCGAGCGGCCTGAAGTCGCCGCGTCACGCGGAACGGGAAGACCACGCAGCAGGGCGACCTTCACCAGCTGCGTGAATTCACGCCGCCAGTCGAGGGCCCGCCGCACCGCTTCCGTTACCCGCTGCCTCGCAAGCGTGGCGTGCACGTCGGCCATCGCTCGGCTCGTGTGGTCGTTGACAAGCCGCTCCGCGCTGTCGTCGAGGTCCGCGAGGAGCGCGCTGCCGACGCGCCATGCGACCGGGGCATCTCCCAAGGCGAGGTCGTGCGTGTAGCGCGCCTGGCGGACGAGCGAGGGAATCTGAAGCCGGCGGCCGAGCTTCAGCAAGACATCCCGACGGACATTCGTGAGCGTCATGGCTCACTCCTTAAAAGGGACTCACATGCGCCTCCCCCGACATGAGGGAGGTCTACCCCTCTTCATGTCGTCGGCGGCCCGGACTTACGGGAATTCGCACAAGAATTCGTGACAGGGATCCGCCTGCCGCAGATGCCGACGCGGCCGGCGCACACAGGGATTCGTCTTGCGCAGATGCTGATCCGTCCCGGACGCACAGGGATTCGTCTCCAGCAGGTGCCGAATCATCCCCAGCACACCCGGATCCGTCTCCGGCAGATGCGGACGCGTCCCGCGCACACCGGGATTCGTCTCGCGCAGATGTCGAACGGTCCGAACGGCGTGCGGATGGACGCGCGACACATGTTTAGGCCACAATCACGCCCGCATGAGCTCCGAAAGCGGGGACCGACCTCGCGCGAACAGGCTCGGATTCGTCGACGTGGTGCGCGGACTGCTGATGTCGCACATGGCACTCGACCACGCGTCGCTCTTCTTCAACCGGGGGCGGTTCGCAAACGAGTATCCGTGGGAGCGGCCGGTTCCCGTCGACCTCTGGCAGTTCCTGACGCGCTTCACGGGCGTGTTCGTCGCGCCGGGATTCTCCTTCATGGCCGGCTTCATGATCGCGGTGACGAGCGATCGTCGCGCGGGACGAGGGACGGACGAGGGGGCGATCACGCGGAGGCTCATGCTGCGCGGCCTGATCCTGATCGCGGTCGAGGCGATCTTCCTGCAGCTCCCGAGCCGGCACTATCACGTCGAGGTGCTCGCGTGCCTCGGCGTGTCGATGATCCTCGTCGCGCTCGTGCGCCTCTGGCCATCGACGGTGCTCCTCCCCATCGCGCTCGCGATCCTGGCGCTGCACCCGCTGCTCGACGGTCGCGTGCCGGACAACGTCGTCGGGAGGTTGCTGCACGACGCGCGCCCCCTCGGCGGATTCGTCGCGTTGTATCCGCTCCTCCCGTGGATCGGCGTGATGCTCTTCGGGTTCGTCGTGGGGCGCGATTTCAACCGCCACCCGGACGCCGCGAAACGGTGGACGCTCTGGGCGGCCGTCTTCGCCGGGCTCTTCCTGCTCGTGCGACTTCCGGCGGGGTACGGCAACGCTTACGGGTACGACCGAGTGGCGTCGTGTGCGTTCTTCACGTGGGCGAAGTATCCGCCGGACCTCGCGTGGCTGACGTGGTCGTTCATGACGATCTTCGCGCTGCTGGCGCTGCTCGTGCGCTTCCCCGCGCTTGCCGAGATCGCGCCGTCGCGATTCGTCGCCGCGTTCGGCCGCGTGCCGTTCTTCTTTTACGTCGTGCACTTCTACGTGCTGGGGCTTGTCGGATGGATGATTGCGCCGCAGCTGCTGAAGTCGCTCCCGCTCTGGCAGGTCTACGCGATCTGGATAGCGCTGCTCGTCCTGCTCTGGAAGCCGTGCGCGGCGTACTTCGCGTACAAGGAGCGCAACCCGAAGTCGCTCTGGCGATACTTTTAGGACGCGTCGTCGTCCGCGCTTCCGCCGTAGATCCCCGGCACCTTCGCCCCCATCGCGCGGAGATAGGCGCTGAGCTGGCCGCGATGGTGGCATTCGTGCTTGTGCATGCTGTAGATGATGCCGCCGAGCGTCGTATCGCGGCCGAAGAACTCGATCGTATCGCGCAGCCAATACTCGTCCTTCTCGCGCAGCCCTTCCATCTCGACCCCCATGAGCGCATCGAGCGCTTCGAGGATGCCGTCGACCGCCGCCGGCTGCTTTGAGAGCATCAGCTTCACGCCGTCGGCGATCGGGAACTTTAGGTTCTCCTCGAGGAACCACTTGCGGCCCGTGACGAGGTGCCAGGCGAGCTCGCCCGCCGTGCGCGCCTTCGGGTTGGGCTTGTAGGAGAACTTGTCGGCGGGAATCGACTCGATCATCCGCCGCGTGAGCTCATTTTCTGCGATCACGTCGCCAATGACGGCCTGGATATCTTGAAACATGACCCTAGGCTAGCGCCGACAAGTGATGACCGTCAACAAAGTGCCGCATATACTGGGGACGTATGTTCCTTCGCCGTCCAATGGACGGCGGGGGCATCGTGGAGAAGCTACGGAGGACACGTGCGAGCAGCCGTCCGCATAGAATTCACAGTCGCGGCCACGCACCTTCCCGGATCGCTTCGCAACGTGCTCGAGGCGATGGCGCTTGGCGGGGCGAACATCCTGGCCATGTGCGGCTACGGGCAGGGGGAGCACGCAAACCTGATGCTCGTGACCGATCGTGAAGACAAGGCGCGCACCGCGCTGCGCGCCGCGGGATTCAACGCCGTCGAGACGAAGGTGCTGTGCGTGACCATGTCGTCGGGCAAGGGCGCCGGCGCGAAGATAACGACGCAGCTCGCGAAAGCCGGGATCAATATCGAGTACACGTATGCGACGACGTCGGGGACGGGCCAGGGGATGGCCGTCTTCGGCGTGCAGGATCCGGGGCGGGCGCTGGCCGCGATGAAGAAGAAGTGAACGGATGACCGCTACGGTTTTTTCTCGCTGAGCTTCTTCTTCAGATCGGCGACCTCGGTTTGCAGGCCCTTGATCATCTCGGTCAGTTCGCCGATCTGCTTGTCCCGATCGGTGATCTGCTTCTTGAGATCGGCCTGCGTCACGATCATCCCCCTCAGCTCGTCGCGCTCGCCGACGGCCTTTTTGAGCTCCTCGTCCTTCGTGACAATCTGCTTTCCGAGATCCTCGACTCTCTTCTCGAAGTCCGCCTTCTGCTCGGCGATCAGTTTCTTGTCCGCCGCCTCGAGCGTCGTGAGCTTCTCCTGCAGGGTGTCGGCACGTTTGCGCGCTTCGTCGCGCTCCCCGGGCAGCTGTCCGACTTTTTCCAGCAACGAGGCCTTCTCCTTTTCGACCCGGTCCTCGTGCCCCACGGGGAGCAGGCCGAGCGTGAATCCGACCACGGCAAGCACGCTGCCCGGGATCAGGTAGCCCATGCGCCCCTGTCCCCCGGCGAGCCACCAGACGAGTCCGAAGAGGAGGAGGAAGCCGCCGATCACGGATCCGACCACCACGCTGGGCTGCTGCTCATCGATCTGCCGCTGCAATTCCATCGTCTGCTGATCGAGCGTCGACGCCAGGCCCGGCTGCACGCACGCGATCACGTCGCCGACGATGAACGCCAGCGCGACGCCCAGCAGCGTGACGAGGAAGCGGATGATGCGGCGCGATTTGCGGCGCGCGGGCTCGGTCCGTCCAACCTCCTGCGTGAGGATCGCCTTCGTCCGCTCGAGAACCGCCAGCTTCTCGTTGAGCTCAGTGACCTGGACGGCCCATTTCGCCTCGTCCGACGGCATCTGGGCCGTCGGAGGCTTGGCAACCTGCGTAGGCCTCTTTGGGGGCGCGGGCGTGGCTGCGCGCACAGGCGTGGCACGCACGAATTCCGATGTCGGCTTGCGCACCGCCGTTTCGCGCTTCTTCGGAGGTGGCGCCGGTTCGGCTTCCGCGACGGGGGCCTCGGGCTCGGGCGCCGGCTCCGAGGCGGGCACCGGCACGGGGGCGGGGGCGCGACGCATCGACGTCTCGCGCTTGGCGGGCGCAGCCGCAGCCGCGGTCACCGGGGCGCCCCTTCCGATGGCGCCGGACGATACCATCGGACCTTTCATCGCCTTGTCGATTAGTTCGTCGGCAATCGCGGCCATGGCGTCGAGCACGCGCGCGTCCGCCGCAGCGAGCGCACCCTCGTCGACGTCGCCATCGCCGCGGCTGGCGCCCAGATTCTCGATCTCGTCCGTGATTGCGATCCGGGCATCGGTCTCCTCGACCCCGAGCTGGACCATGCGCCCGAGGGTGGCCTGCTCGGCCGCCGCGGAGAGCGTGTTGTTCTCGAGAAGGCGCGCCACGTAGAGCCTCAGCTCGGCCAGCCGCTTGACGCGCTGCTGCTCGTCATACTCCGAGCGGCGCGACGGATCCATGAGCATGGCCCGCGCGCGCTGCAGCTCGCGCCGGAAATACTCGACGAGCTCACGGTCGCCCGGCCCGCTCGCGCTCTGCAGGAAGTCGAGCCGCTGCGCCATCGTCGTGGAGATCTTGCCGGGATCGATCCAGCCGCGTTCCAGTCCCAGCAGCTGGTAGTAATCGGGCGCCGGAACGTCCGACGAGACCCCCAGGAACTTCTGGTAGCGACCTTCTGCCATAACCGCTGCATATGATAGCCCGTCCGGCAACCCTGTTCCAAGAGGTCATTGGAAAGTATCATCCCCCCCATGTCCGTCCTGCTCGCCGCGGTTCTCCTCCAAGCCAACCCCGCCGACATATTTGACGGCATGCGCCGCGCGCTTGAGGGGACGACGGCACTGTGGTACGAGTCGAGGGGCGAGTTCAAGAACGGCAACGAGTCATCGACGTTGACGACGTCGGTGCGCGTGACGGCGACTCGTGCGCGCCTGGATTTCGCGATCACGAGGGGCGGAACGACGCGCGACGTCAAGATCGTCTGGGCAGCGACGCACTGCCAGGAGCGCGACGGCGCGCGCGACCTGATTCCGGAGGAGTCACAGGCCGACTGGCGCAATCGCCTCACGTGCGGTCTGACGCGCGCCGGGGCGCCCGGGCTCTCGTTCGTGTCGAGCAGCGCCCGCTTCACGCGCCGCGTGCCCAACGACCTGCCCGATTTCGCGACGCTCGAGTGCACCGACTTCGCAGGCGGCGGAGAGGAGATCCTCGGCGAGCGCAAGGCGTGGAAGGTTTCCTGCCGCGCCACGCTGAAGGACTCGGGACTGGAGCCGTTCGCCCTGACGGTGTGGATCGACCGCGAGAAGTCGACTCCGCTCAAGCGGACGATCGAGGCGAAGGCACGCGACCGTGCGGTCACGGTGACCGAGACGATCACGCGGTGCGACCTCAACCCGACGATCAACGATGCCGACGTCACGCTCCCGCCCCGATAGCGACGTACCCGAGCTCGTGCTGCGAGCGGTATCGTTCGCCGCGCGTCGGCACGGCCGCCAGATGCGCAAGGACCGCGAGACGCCGTACATCGCGCATCCGATGCGCGTGATGTTCATCCTCTCGCACGTCTTCGGCGTGGAGGATGCCGAGGTTCTCGCGGCGGGCGTGCTGCACGACACGATCGAGGACACGACTACGGACTACGACGACGTCCGGAAGGAATTCGGCGACCGGGTGGCGATGATCGTCGGCGCGCTGTCGAAGGACAAGCGGCTGCAGGAGGACCGTCGCGAAGCCGATTATTTTGCGGCTCTCGCCAAGGCGCCCGTCGAGGTGAAGCTGTGCAAGCTCGCGGACACGCTCGACAACATGATCGATTCGGGGTCGCTCAAGGATCCCTCGAAGACGATGGCGAAGGCGCAGCACGTGATCAACATCTTCACGCCTGGTTTCCCCGAGAAGTGGAAGCACGTCCTCGAGATCGTGAAGTGCCGGATCAAGGTGTGAAATGTCCCGCTGGCTCGTGAAGGCGGAGCCGTCGACGTACTCGTTCCAGCGGCTGCAGCAGGAGAAGCGCGCGACCTGGGACGGCGTCACGAATCCCACCGCGCTCATCCATCTGCGCGCGATGCGTCACGGAGACGACGTGATCGTCTATCACACGGGGGACGAAAAGGCGTGCGTCGGGCTGGCGCGCGTGGCGAAGGATCCTTACGCCGACCCGAAGCTCAAGGACCCGAAGTTGGTCGTGGTCGATCTGGAACCGGTGAGGCCGCTCGCAAAACCGGTGCCCCTTGCGGCGATTAGGGCGGACGCCGCCTTCAGGGACTTCGATCTTGTGCGGATCTCGCGGCTGTCGGTCATGCCGGTGAGCGAGGCGCACTGGCGGCGCATCCAGACGCTCGCCGGAAAATGACAGGGGCCAGGCGCGTTTCCACGCCCGGCCCCCGGATTCGTTCAGACTCGGACTAATTGCCCTTGATCTCCGCGAGCTGCTTGTCGCGGGTCTCCTTGAACTTCTTGTTCATGCGGGCGCCGAACTTTTCCTTGAGCACGCCGTAGCACTCTTCGAACAGCGTGGCGTTTTTGATCGAGTACGCGTAGTCCATGATGAAGATGTTGAAGGGCTGGATGTCCTGCTCGCCGGTCGGGACGCGGCCCGCCTTTTTCATCTCGGCGAACTTCTTGCCGGCCTCGATTTTCGTCGCATCGTCCTTCACCGCCGCGGCGATGTCCTGCACCTCGAATCCGACGAGTGCCTGATCCACCTTTTTCTTCTGCTCGTCCGTGAGGTCCGTCATCTCCTTGGCGCGCTTCTCCGCGTCGACGCGGGTGAAGTAGCCGATTTCAACCGCCTTCATGAAGAACTCGACTTTTGCGGTCTTGTCGCCGCCGTCCGCCTTCGTGCGCAGCTCGACAAACGCGACGGCCTGCTTCGCGCTGGCGCCGAATCCCTCGGCGTTGCGCTCGCCGTTGTGTTTCGCGATCACGTTTCCCTCGGCGTCCAGGAACGCGAAGTAGGGGAACCCGCGGCCGCCCTTCTGCCCGAGCAAATTGTCGTACTGCTTGTCCTTGATCTGCGTGGTGATGTGGCAGAAGAGCACATAGGGCTTCGACCACGCCCCGAACGACTCCTCCTGGAGGGCTCCGCCCTCCACCTGCTTGCAGGGGGGTCAGGGCGAATAGCTGCGCGTGAAGTACGCGAAGATGAGCTTGCTCTCCTTCTTCGCGGTTTCGCGTGCCTTGTCGTAGTCCGTGAGCCAGGAGGCCTTTGTCAGGAACGCCTCCTTGAGTTTCGCGTCGTACTTCATCTCGTTCGACTGCGCACCCGCCGTCGCGGCGGCGGTCAGGACGAATGCTGCAACCAGAAGCCTCATAGATCTCCCTTCTACTTTCCCGACTTGAGCAACTTCAGCGTCTTCTCCATCTGCTGAAGCGGCTGCTTGTAGTCCTGCTGGTCCTTGAATCTCGGCTTGAGGACCGCGAGTCCCTGCTCGTAGGTCGGCGCATCCTTCGCCGTCTCGCAGTGCATGAGCACGTAATACCAGAACTCCCACACGAGCCCGTCGGGCGAGGTGGCCACCTTGCCCGCCTTGCGCAGGTCGTAGCATTTCTGCGCGACCTCCGCCTGGTTGTCGCGGGACACTGTGTCGGTGAGTTCGGCGATTTCGAGATTGACGAGCGCCGACTTGACCTTCTTCTGCTCGGGGGCCGCGAGGTCCTTCAGCTCCTTCGATTTCGCCTCGGCGTCCGCGAGCTTCATCGTCTTCAGACGGCAAGCAGCGACGAAGAACTCGACCTGCGTCGCCCTGTCAGCCTTGCCGTCGTCGATCTTCTTTTTCAAGTCGACGTAGGACTTCACGTCCTTGCCGGTGGCATCAAACCCGGGCACCGTACGCGCCCCCTCGTGCGAGGCGAGGACGGCTCCTTCCGCGTCCATGAAAACGACGTGCGGAAAGCCCTTGCCCCCCTTTTCCTGCAACAGACCGTCGTTCGACCGGCCGTCGATCCGGGTCGTGATGTGGCAGAAGAGGACAAACCCTCTCGCCCACGCCGCGAACTTCGCATCGGAGAGCGCATCGCCCTCCAGGGCATGGCACGGGGGTCAGGGCGAATAGCTGCGCGTGAAGTACGCGAAGATGGGCTTGTTGGTCTTCTTCGCCTCCTCGCGCGCCTTGTCGTAGTCGGTGAACCATTGAGCCTTCTTGAGGAACGGCTCCTTCATCTTGTCGTCGAGCTTCTGCTCGAGCGACTGCGCGTGCGCGGCCGCCGCGGCAGCGACGAACAGCAATCCCGCCCAAACGCTCCTCATCGTGTCCTCCCGAAGCGCCTACTTGCCCGACTTCAGCTTTTCCAGCGTCTTGGCCATGTACTGGAGGCGCGCCTTGTACGCGGCGTTGTCGCCGAACTTGGCCTTGAGCACGCCGAACCCTCTATCGTACGTCTCAGCGTCCCTCTGAGTTTCGGCGTACACGCAAGTAAGCGACCAGAACGGGAAGACGAGAGTGTCGGGATACTGGACCACGGTGCCTGCCTTCTGCAGATCGTAGTAGCGCTTGCCGGCATCGACTTGCGCCTCGGCGCCGCGCGGCGGGGCCTTGACGAGCGCTGCCACGTCGAGCGACAGGCGGCCTGCCGCGAGCTTCTTCTTTTCCTCCGGCGACAGGTCTCCGAGTTTCGATTCGTCGTCCTGCCCCTCCATGATGTTGATCATAAGCAGGCGGGAGCGCACAGCGAGCCAGTCGATCTGTCCGGCGCGATCGAGCTCGCCTTTCTTCTTCAGGTCCAGGAAGAGCTGGACATCGGCGGCGACACGCCCGAGGTGCTCGGCCGAGCGCTCATCCTGGTGGCCGTAGAGGAGGGTCCCGTCGGCGTCGAGGAAGCCGGTATGCGGAAAGTTTGTGCCCCCCTTCTCGGCGTGGAGTCCGTCGTGCGCCCGGTCCTTGATGTGCGTCGTGACGTGGCAGAAAAGGACAACGGACGCGCTCCACGCGATGAACTTTTCGTCGAGAAGCGGACCCGCTTCCAGCGCGCTGCACCCTCCTCAGGGCGTGAAGCTGCGGGTGAAGTAGGTGAAGATCGGTTTGCCGGTCTTCTTCGCCTCCTCGCGCGCCTTGTCGTAGTCGGTCAGCCAAGCCGCCTTCGCGAGGAAGGGCTGCTTCAACTTGTCCTCGAGACTCGCCTCGAGCGACTGCGCCCGCGCGACGGAGCTGGCGGCGAGCAACGCGATCGCCGTGAGAGTCCTCACTTGGGAGGCTGATCCTTGTCGTTTTCCTTGAGCTTCTCGAGCGACGCCTCGAATTGCTTGATGCGTTGCTGCGCGCTGGCGATGTCGCCGTACTTTTCCTTGAGCATCTTGAGCGCCTCCTCGAAGGGCTTCAGCTCGCGGTTCGCCTCCGTGTAGACGCAGATGAGGAACAAGTAGCGCAGCATCTCGTTCTCGCCCGTCGGGACCTTGCCGGCGCGACGCATCTCGAGGAACGCCTTACCCACCTTGATCTGGTCGATGGCGGGGTGCTTGATCTGCAAGACCGCGTCCTGCACGGCCAGGTTGACGAGCGCACCGTCCACCATCTTCTGCTGCTGCGGCGTGAGATCCTTCAGGGCGCCGCCCGCGGCGGTCCCGGCCGCGAGCTTGAAGAGCATGAGCTTCACGGACACGTCGAAGAGGTCCGCGGCCACCGACTTGTCGCCGCCGACGAACTTCTTGCGAAGGTCCACCGCCTTGAGGACCCAGTCCCCGGAACGCTTGATGTCGACCGGAAACCAGCCCCCGAAGTGCCGGCCGATGATGTTTCCATCCTGGTCCGTGAACAGGAAGTCCGGCCACCGGGTGCACCCCATGTCCTTGTGGAGGTTCGCGGCCTTGTCCCCCGGAACGTGCGACGTGATGTGACAGTAGAGCGTCCAGTCCTTCGCCCAGTTGACGAACTCGTCCGTGGAGAACACCGTGGTGTTCTCGACGTTCTCACACACGTTGTTCGGCGGAGTGCTCTGCGTGAAATAGACGAAGATCGGCTTGCCGGTCTCGCCGCTGTCGTGCCGCGCCTTGTCGAAGTCGGTGTGCCACTTCGCCTTCTGCATGAACGGCGACTTCAGCTTCTTGGCGAGGCGCTCCTCCGCGGTTTCGACCCCCTGCGACCACGCGAACGAGCTGGCGCATGCGAACGCGACGACGGCTGCGGCTGCTTTCATGGTCAAAACCTCCGTTGAGGCGGTGAGTATATCAATGAATACGACGCGCTTCCCCCGTTAGCTGCGCCGAAAGCGCACTCAGCGCCGTTTGGGGAGCTGACGGGGGGAACACTCGCGCTTCCGCACATCAGACGAAACCGAACCCCCCTGTCGTGCGCTCTAACGGATGTATAGTGAGGCTCGCGTGAGACCCCTCTTCGCACTCGCCCTCGTCACCTTCGTCGCCGTCACCGGCCGCCCGCAGGATCCGGCCTACACGTCGGTCGTGCTGGAGATCGGCGACCGCGCCGACGCGATCGTCGCAGAGGACGTCAACGGCGACGGCCGCACCGACCTGATCGTCCAGTCGGGCCTCGACCTCCGCTTCTTCCTTTCGCGCGGCAACGAGGGTCTCCAGGCCGCCCCGGACATCACGCTGCGCCTCATGGCGAACACGTTCCTCTGGACGCTGGCAAAACTGTGCGACGACACCGGCCCGTCGATCCTCACGGCGACGTCGCGCGGCATCCACCGGTACCGGCGCGTCAATGCGGACTTCCTGCCAATGCCGGAGGATCTTGTCGTGCATCCGAGCATCTTCGACGGCACGCTCGCCCCCGGCCGCTCGCCGGTCAACCTCGCGTTCATGCCGGACCTCAACAGCGACGGGCTGCGCGACGCGGTCCTCTTCGCGCGCGGCGAAGCGCTCGTCATGCGCCAGCATCGCGACGGCGCCGGGCGCCCCGAGTTCCGTCTGGCCCAGAAGCTCCCCATTCCGATCGACTCAGGGCTCACGATGTTCTTCGGACCGCACCAGCAGGTGCGCGAACTGACATCCGTCCCCGTCATCGCGTTCGGCGATCTCAACGGCGACGCGCTCCCCGACGTCAGCTACTACCAGGACGACGCAATTGGGATGTACTTCCAGACGAAAGAGGGCCGATTCACGACCGAGAACCCCGTCGCCCTCGGCGAGAAGCGCAAACGCCGCTCCAGCTACCTGAAGTTCGAAGTCCCGCCGCAGATCGTAGACCTCAACGGCGACAGCCTGCTCGACGTGGTCGTCGTCTACGCGTCGAAAGGGCGCACGCAGGTGTACATGAACCGGGGCGGTCATCTGGACTTCTCGAACCCCGACGCCGTGCTCAAGATCGCCGAAGGCTGGAGCACCGGCGCCTATGCGAAGGACCTCGATCGAGACGGGAAGATGGAAATCGTGATGGGCGTCGTGCGGAAGTTCGGCCTCATGGGGGGCATCGACGTGTTCGTCTCGAAGAAGATCAACCTCGAACTGCACGTGTTCCGCTACGACACGACGACGAACACGTATCCCGCCGAGCCCGTTCAGCAGCTCAAATTCAGCGTTCCGTACACGTTTCAGGCGACGCGCGAGTCGGCGAACATCGACCTGACGTTCCGGCCGACATTCGACGCGGACATCGACGGGGACGGGAAAATGGACCTGCTCGTCGAAAAGGGCATGGCGGCGCTGGCGGTCTACTACGGCGACAAGGAGAAGGGGTTCGGCGACACGGCGGGCGCGACCATCGCGCTGAACCCGCCGAGCGATTGCGCGTCCATGACGTCGTTTGTGGCCGATCTCAACGGCGACAAGCGCAGCGACCTCGTGCTCAAGTACTTACGGCTCGAAGCCAAGCGGCACGTGGTGGAAGTGAAGCTCTCGAAGTAGAAGACGGCAGGGGCCATCCTTTGATCACGAAGCGCACGACCTGCTACCAGTGCACGACGGATTGCGCGTTCGAAGCGCACGTCGACGAACAAGGGCGCGTCGTCAAGCTGACGGGACCGGAGTGCGACCGCGGCACCGCGCAGCTTCCGATCCAGTACCACCGCGACCGGCTGCTCTACCCGCAGCGGCGCGACGGCTCGCGCATCACGTGGGACGCGGCGCTCGACGAGATCGTGACGAACCTCAAGCGCATCCGCGACACGCACGGGCCGGAGGCGGTCGTCTTCCTCGCGGGATACACGAAGGAGGCGCGGCCGTATCTGCAGCGGCTTGCTCACGCGTTCGGCTCGCCGAATTTCGCGACGGAGAGCTCGTGCTGCTTCTCGTCGACGTATGTCGCCGGCGAGCTCAACTTCGGGCACGACTTCGGGTACTTCCTCGCGGGATCTCGCACCGATTCGCCGCGGACGCAGGCGTTGCTCGTCTGGTCGACGAACCCGTCGGAGTCGTCGATCCCGTACGATAAGCACTTCGCCGTGCAGGACCGGCAGGGACGCCCGCGCATCGTGGTCGATCCGCGCCGCACGCCGCTGGCGGAAAAGGCGGACGTCCATCTGCAGATCAGACCTGGGACGGACGGGGCGCTGGCGCTCGGCCTGCATCACCTGCTCTTCAAGAACGGCTGGGTCGACGGACCGTTCCTCGCGCGTTGGGCGAGCGGCCTCGACGCCTTCGCCGAGTACATCGAGCAATTCCCTCCCGACCGCGTCGCACGCATCTGTCGCATCCCGGCGGAGCGCATCGAGGCGGCGGCGCGCATCCTCGGAACGCGCAAGCCGTGGATGCTGATGATCTCGCCGAACTCGACGGTGCACCATTCGAATGGATTGCAGAACCATCGCGCGATCCTGCTGCTGACGGCGGTGACCGGCAACCTCGACATCGAGGGGGGCAACCGACGCTTCATCAAGAAGGTCGCCGCAAAGCCGATCGATCTCTTCCAGGAGCGGATCAAGAAGCTGCCGCCGCGCATCGGACAGGACCGCTTCCCCGTCTGGGCCGCGCACTACCCCGAGGCGCACGCGATGGTGATGTCGGACGCCATCCTCGACGGCAAACCGTACAAGGTGCGCGCCGTCGTGGGCGTGGGCGTGAACATGATGATGTGGCCCGACTCGAAGCGCTTCTCGAAGGCGCTCTCGTCGCTCGAGTTCTTCGCGACGGCGGACTTCTTCCACACGCCGACGACGAAGCTCGCGCACATCGTCCTCCCCGCGGCGACGGCGCTCGAACGCGAGGCGCTCATCGCGTGGGGCAAGGGGCGGCTCGTCTACCGGCAGGCGGTGGTGCAACCGGAGGGCGAGGCGCGACCCGACGCGCAAATGCTCCTGGACCTCGGGTGCCGGCTGGGTCTGCCCGAGTTCTGGGGAGGCGACTTCCGCGCATCGATCCGCGACCGGTTGACGGCGATACCCGACGTCTCGCTCGACGACCTGCTCGCGAAGCCGCTCGGGCTGTCGATCAACGAAGGGGACATCCTGCCCGAGCGCGCGTACGAGACATTGGGCTTTCATACGCCGTCGGGGAAAATCGAATTCGATTCAGAGGAACTGCGTCGCGCGGATCAGGACGGGCTGCCCGTCTACAACGAGCCGCTGGAGAGCCCTGTGTCGACGCCGGACCTCGCGAAGAAATATCCGCTCATCCTGACGTCCGGCGGGCGCAGCAAGCACTTCACCCACTCGCAGCACCGAAACGTCGAGTCGCTCCGCGCAAAGGAGCCGCATCCGCGACTGCAGATCCACCCGAGCGACGCGAAGGCGCGCGGGATCGCCGAGGGAGACGCGATCGCGATCTCGTCGCCGCGAGGCTCGATCACGATGCGCGCGTGGCTGACGGAGGTCGTCGCGCCGGGAGTCGTGCACGCCTTCCACGGATGGGCCGAGGCCAACGTCAACGAACTGACGTGCGACGCGCATCTCGATCCGGTAAGCGGATTCCCGGCGTTCAAGTCGAGTTTGTGCCAGGTCGCAAAGAGTTCTTGATTCACGGGCCGGAAGATTCTAATTTGACTCCCTCATGACAAGCGCCCGGCAGGCTATGGCGATGTGTTGTTGCTGCACCCCGTGTGCCGGCGCTTGGGCGCGTCTTGGAGGGTCGCTGAACTAGGCCTTCCCGCCCTGAAAAACCCCGCCGTCGGCACTCCGGTGCTGGCAGCGGGGTTTTTTGTTTTCCCGAGATTCAATGAGACGACCATGAAGACAATAGTGACGACGGCGATCCTGGCGGCGGCGGCCCTCGGTTGCTCGACGGGTGTCCGCATCGATCCGGCCCTGGAACGCGTTGCCTTCACGACGGACCACTTTGACGTGGCGGCGACCGGCATCGACGACGACTCCGCCCGCACCGTGGCGCGTCATGCGGACGAACTGTGGCGATTCTACGCGGCCGAGTTGGACACGACTCCGTTGCGTGCGCTGCTCGTCCTTGTCGAAGGGCACGGCGACGGCTTCTACCTCCCGGGCCGGCCGGCGCGCATCGTCGTCCCGATCGAGGCCGGCGCGAACGTCCTCCGCCATGAGCTCGCGCATCACTTTGCCGTCGCACTCATCGGCCCGCAGGCGGACTGGATCAACGAGGGAGTCGCGGAGTACCTCGAGCAGATCCGCACGATCGAAGGGCGGACGTACGTGAGCGGCCTGGCGCCGCACCACCTCGAGCGCGTGCTGCGTGGCGAGCGCGGCGGCCACGGTCATGCGCACGTCGACTATTCGCAAGCTTGGTGGGACGTCGCGCGCATCCTCGAATCGGGACACGGCGCCCTTCGCGACCGCATCCTCGCCCTCCCCTCGCGCGACCGCGTCACCACCGCGTCGATTCCCGATCGCTGGCATCGCGAGCTCGAGACGCTGTTGGTCGCGGGCCCGTCCGCACCGCAGCGGGCGCAGGCGGCGGGAGCTCTCGGCCTGCTCGGCCGCCGCGACGCCTTGGGTGAAGCGTTCGAGACCGAGCCCGTCCTGCCCGTGCGCGTGCTGATCGCGGCGGAGCTGGCGCGGCACGGCGACAAAGGCGCGCTGCGCGGTCTGCTCGCGGAAATCGAATGTCGCCATGGCCTTGACATCGTCTCGCGGTCCGCGGGGCGCGGGTTTGACAGCGTCGGCGAGCTCGACGCCTGGTTGAGTCGATAAAAAAAGCCGGAGGCGGGTCGCGCCTCCGGCTTCTGAACGTCAGATCGTCGCTACTTCTTGCACTTGCAGCACTTCATGCAGGCGCTGCACTTCATGCACATGTCCTTCATCGCCACGCCTGTCGCCTTGCAACCTGCGCAATCCTTCTTGCACATGCTGTCGCACTTGGCGCACATGCCGCACTTGGTGCAACCCTCGCTCATCTTGCACGAGCCCTTGCACCCTTTGCATTCCATCATGCCGTGCGTCTTGTCGCACTTCATGCACATCTTGCAGTCGCCGCACATGTCGGCGGACTTCATTTCCGAACTGCAGCCCGTACACTTCATCATCGCGGCGCCGCCGCCCCCGCCGCACGCCGTAAACGTGAGCGCGAGCGCGAACGCCAGACCCACGAGACCTAGGTTCCGCATCCTGTCCTCCTCAAGAAACTCGTTCCCCAAACTTACGCATCCCAGCCGTTTGCGGATCTTCCCGATCCGCAAGGAGTATACTCGGCGTTCCAACGGCCGGGACTGCACACGGAACGCCCGGCCGCACCGCTCTATTCCCTCATCCGCAAGCGTATAATTCCGCCACATGGTCATCCGCACACGCACGGAGGCGCTAAGCGCCCTGTCCGAGATCCTCGAGCTCGAACGAGCGGAGCAGATCATGCGCATGACGGTCGCGCTCGCGGAGTGCGTGAGCCCGGAAGCGCGCCAGATCCTCAACCGAGCGCTCCAGGGACTCGTCGACGGCCGCCTGGAGACGCGCGTGCGCAAACGCCCCGTCGTCGCACCGACCCCTGAAGTCCTGGAGCCCCTCCCCCCCGACGCCGGCCCCATCAACGACGAACTCGTCGTGGCCGAGTTGAAGTCCGCGATCGAAGCAATCAAGAGCGCGGCCGTGGCAATTGACGTCTTCCCTTCACTCCGCGATCACGTTGCGCGATGGGAGGTCGCACGCGCCGCGCTGCAGGGAGCGACGGAGTTCAAGCGCCTCGTCACGAAGGGCCTCGCCGGCAACAATGCGGATTCCGCCCGCGCCCTGCTTTCGCTCGTCCGTCGCGCCCGTCCATGGTGGCACTCGGAAGTCCCGACCGTGACCGCCGCGTGCGAGCGCGCGTGGCGCGAATCGCCGCCGTCGAAGTGGCGCGTCGGCGCGCACACGCTCCTCGACGTCGTGGCGACGACAGAACTCCGCGCGATGTACGCGACGTCGAACATCATCCCGAACGTGCACGCGATGAACGAGCCGCTGGCCAAGATCGCCGCGACGGTCACGCGACTTGTGCAGAAGCAATTCCCCGCGGGGCTGCCGGCAGACTCCGCCCTGCAAGAGTAGATCCCCGCACCCGGGTTCGCGAGACCGCGCGGACTCCGGACGCTCAGCGGCCGCGACTGACGATCCCGGCAAGCTTGGACTCGAAGTCCCGCGGCTCAATCCGGCCGCGCCAGCGCCCCAATTCGTTCCCGCCCCGGTCGAGCGCGATCCACTCGGGCACCGCCTCCGGCGTGAGCCACGCGAGCGCGCCGGGCGTCTTGTCGAGATCGATGTCGACGCGCATCACCTCCGGACCCCATTTGGGGTCGTCGATCATGCACTCGCGACACGCCGGCGCGATGCACTTCACGACTACCACGGGCAGCTCCCTCGTCAAGCTGGCGATCGCGACGCGAACCGGCTGCGGCACCTCGCGCGTCAGGCGAATCCGCGTCGAGAAGTCGGGGACCTCCTCGAGCGGGGTGCACTCGACGCCTTTGAAGAGTTTTTCGATAAGGCCGACCAGCTCCGCGGCGTCCGAGATCACGGCGCGCTCGTACTTGACGATGACGTGGCCGGGGTCTGGATTCACCGTGACGTCCCGCACGCCCTTCGAATGGCGCAGCTCGTCGCGCAGATTGAGGTAGCACGGCCAGCACGCAAGCCGCTCGCGCGACCGGCCATCCTTCGAGACCTTGAACGCGCGTTCGGCGATCTTCTCCTCGACGGCCGGCGGAGGGGGCTTCGCCGTCGAGGCGGCGGTGACAGGCGCGACCGGCACCACAACCGGAGCGGGGGCTCGCCGCGAGCAGCCGACGGCGAGGATCAGAACGACGAGCGGTACGGTGCGCATCATATTTCCACGCTCTCCGCGGGCGACGGCACATGGACGGTCGTGCTCGACGAGCCGCGCGCCCATGCGGCGAACTCGTCGCTCGCCGCGGGTTCGCCGTGCACGACGAAGAGTTTGCGCAGCCTGTTGCCGAACGCGTTGAACGTGCGCTCCAGTCCTGGACGATCGGCGTGCGCCGAGAGCGCGTCGACTTTCAGCACCTCCGCGCGGACGTCGAAGTCGCGCCCGTAGATGCGCGCCACCTTGGATCCCTCGGTCAGACGCCGTCCCAGCGTCCCTTCCGCCTGATAGCCGACGAAGAGCAGGACGTTGCGCGGGTTCTGGACGTGGTTGGCGACGTGGTGAAGGATCCGGCCGTGCTCGCACATGCCGCTCGCGGCAATGATGATCGCCGGCCCATCCAGGTCGTTGAGCGACTTCGACTCGTCCGCCGTCCGCAAGTAACGAAGCATACGGAAGCCGAACGGGTCCGCGTCCTTGTCCCGCGCGAGGATCGCCTTCATCTCGTCGTCGTAGCATTCGGGATGCTCGCGGAAGACGCGCGTGGCCTCCGCGGCGAGGGGGCTGTCGACGAAGACCGGCACTTGCGGAAGTTCGCCGCGGTTGCAGAGATTGTTGAGCATGTGCGTGATCTGCTGGGTGCGGCCGACCGCGAAGGCGGGGATAAGGAGCTTGCCCTTGCGGTCGACGACTCCCCGCACGAGCGTAGCGAAGTCGCTTTCGATGTCCTTTACGGGCTTGTGCGTGCGATTGCCGTACGTGGATTCCATGATGAGGACGTCCGCGCTCGTGGGGGATTCCGGGTCGCGCACGATTGGCAAGCCGGGGCGGCCGAGGTCACCGGTGAAGACGATCGTGCATTTGCGACCCTGCTCCTGCGCGTCGATCACGACCATCGCGGAGCCGAGAATGTGACCCGCGTCGCGGAACGTGACTCGCACGCCGTCGCTGACGTCGAAGGTCTGCCCGTAGGGGCGGCGCTGGAAGCGTCTCGCGGCCTCCTCGGCGTCCGCAACCGTGTAGAGCGGCTGCTTGGCGTGCCGGCCCGTGAGGCCCTCGCGCCTGTTCAGGAATTCGATGTCGCGTTCGTGGATGAAAGCGCTGTCGCGCAGCATGACGTCGCCGAGATCCGCCGTGGCGGGGGTGGCGTAGATCGGCCCACGGAACCCGCCGCGCACCAGCGGGGGGAGCGCGCCGCTGTGGTCGATGTGCGCGTGCGACAGCACGACGGCATCCACCATTGCGGGGTCGAAGCCGAAGCGCGAATTGCGCGCGGCAGCCTCGTCACGCCGCCCCTGGAAGAGCCCGCAGTCGAGCAGGATCTGCCGACCGTTGACCTCAAGCAGATGCCGGCTGCCGGTGACCCCGCGCGCGGCTCCGTGGAACGTGATTTTCAACGCCGTCAGGATAACACGGCGGTCGGCTTCCCGCCCCAGTGCTTCCGCAGTTTCGCGACGGCCTGCTCGTCCACCGGCGGGAGCCACCCGACCCTCGACAGGGGACGGGCATTGGTGCCGGGTGAGGCGCTTGGGTACGATGAGCCGTCATGAAGCCCTGGCTGCCCGCCCTCGCCGGAATGCTCGGAATCGTTGCGGTGATTCTCGCGGACGTCATGCTGCTCGCCGTCCCCGCCGTGCGCAACGGCTGGTGGACGTACGCGCCGCTCGCGGCCGCGCTCGGGCTCTGCATCTTCGCCGTCTCGAAACGACGTGCGGCCGGCACGATTGTCCCAACAGTGATCGGCGCGCTGCTCGTCGGGCTCTACACGTTCACGCGATTCATGAGCGCCCCTCCGGCGCCCGCCTCCCTCGCCGTCGGGCAGCCTTTTCCCGACGTCACGCTCGAGGATGAACAGGGGCGATCGATCCGCATCGGCGCCGAGGCGCAGAAGGGCCCGCTCATCGTCGTCTTCTTCCGCGGACACTGGTGACTCCTCTGCGTGAACGAGTTGCGGGGTCTCCGCGACGTGCACGAGAAACTTCGACAGGTGGGCGCCTCGCTGGTGGCCATCAGCAACGAGGACGCCGCGATCAGCCGCAAGCTCGTCGCCGATGAGAAGCTGCCCTTCCCAATCCTGCGCGACGCGGACGAGTCGTTCTTCCGTCGAATCGGCATGCTTCACGAACACGCCGCCCCTGGAGGCGCGAATGCCGCGCGACCCGCAACGTTCGTCCTCGACCGCGACGCGAAGATCACGTGGATGCGCGCTGATTCGTACATCCGCACGCGGCCCGACCCCCTTGAGGTCGTGAACGCCGTCCGCTAGTCCTGCCGCACCAGCTCGTATCGCTTGTGCGTCGCCGTCGTCTGCGACAGATGCTCCGGCGTCGTGTGATGCACCGCCACCGCGGGCACGATGTCGACCCCCGCATGCTGCACGAGCGACCGTACGAACGCCGAGCAGAAGATCTCGTCCTTCTCTGGCGCGCGGTCGAGCTTCTTCGTCATCATCGCCACGTAGGTCCGCAGGATGCCGCCGAAGGCGTACTTCGTCGACTTCGAGATGAAGTCGAGCCCCGCGCGCACCAGCTTCTCGACCGCCGGGCCGTCGAGACCGAAGTCGAGCACCGCGACGTTCGGGTACTCCTTCTCCTCGCCGTACTTGTCGATGCGATGCTCCTGGACGCCGTTGCGCACCTGCCCGTGACAGATGTCGATGTCGCTCTCAAGCAGCCACATCCGTCCGTCGACGCGCTCTCCCTGGAAGACGAACGCGTGCGACCAGCGGCTCGGCTTGCCGTCCGCGGTGATGCGGCGCTGCGCCTTGCGGATGCCCCGGTCGATCGCCGACGTCCCGCCGACGAGGCAAACCCTTCCCGGCTTGCCGTGATCCGCCATGAATTCCAGGTTCGACAGCTTGCTCATGACTCGTTCATCAGTCGCGGGATCATCGGGATCAGGTGGTTCCAGAGGTTGTGCTTCGGATTGTGCCCGGACGAGTCGGATCGGAGCACGAACTTTCGATCGATCAGCTGGAACCCGGGAATCATCGCGTAGCTCGCCTGACCGATCATGGGCGGCGTGCCCGCGAGCACGATGCGGTTCTTCGCGCGGTCCATCCGGAAGTGCGACGCCCACGCGCGCGCATCGTCGAGCGTCGGCGCCTGCATCGACATGCTGTAGAGCAGGAGTTGGACGAAGATGACGTCCCCCATCGCGACGCCCCCCTTCGCGGCGTACTCCTCGAAGGAGTCGAGCCCGCCCTGCGGCGCCACGCCTTGAAAGCTGCCGACGCGGTGGGCCCCCGCGAACGCCTGGCACGCGGGACAGTTCATGCCGACCGGCTCGACGACGATCACTTTCCCCTTGAAGCTCGACAACTTCACTTTCGCGCCGGTCTGATCGACGAGCTCGAGGTCCGGATACGGCTGGTCGAGTCGAGGCGGCCACTCCGCCGGAGCAAACAACGCGGGCGGGGCGGGCTTGCTGCAGCACGCGAGCGCCAGGAACAGGAGCGACGCCGGCCTATTCATCGCGCTTCTTCATCG
>CAYXVY010000263.1:0-8939 GCA_964468745.1 uncultured Planctomycetales bacterium
CCTGGCAGACGCCGGCTTTGCGGCAGCGGCCCCTCCCGGTCCGGCGCCGAACATCGAGCCGACCGCCCCGGACTTCACGAGCTTTGCGACATCGGCCATGTCCTTCGCTCTCGCGAGGCCGAGACCGTCCCCGGCTTCCAGCGCGCTGCTCTGGATCGCCGACTGGAACAGGTGATTCGCGCGTTCGATATCGCGCGGCAGCAGATCGTTGAGGTCCCCTACGTGCCGAGCGCACGGGTCCCCTTCGTCATCGAACCGCTGCGAGAGCAGGATGCGCTCGACGATGTTGAGCCGCCCGTACGTCCACGGGGTCCGGTAGGCGGCGAGG
Organism: uncultured Planctomycetales bacterium; assembly: GCA_964468745.1. Classification (GTDB taxonomy): domain Bacteria; phylum Planctomycetota; class MHYJ01; order MHYJ01; family JACPRB01; genus JACPRB01. Next base: position 329 of record CAYXVY010000263.1, read on the forward strand.
TCGTCGCCGAGCATGTACCGGTCCATGAACGTCTTGTCCTTCTTGCTGCGCAAATACGGCAGGATCGCGCGCTTGAAAAACTCCGGATCCTTGCGCGACACGAAGAAGCCGAGCTCGTGGCACGCAAACTCGCTGTACTTCGCGCGCTTCTCCTCCGATGGCAGCGTCGGCCAGCGCAGGATGAACCCGAACTCCGCGAGAGTCGCGTTCCCGGACAGCGTCGCGTACAGGCGGTAGACTCGGGACATCGTGTCGTACACCTCGATCTTCGACGTCGTGATGTCCGCCATCTCCAGCGGCTGCCCCGGCGACAACACCGACACCTGCTTCTTCTCCGTGAAGTGTTTGTCCGGGTCGAGCGCGAGCCGCAGCCGCAAGTCCTGATGTACGGTGGAAACCTCGGGAAGCACCACGTCGCGACTCACCGTATTCAGGGCATCCACCGCCACGACGCGCAGTTGATTGGCGTGCGCGACCGATTCGCGCGGGATCGTGACGACGCCCTTCGCGTCAGGCTTGAGATTGACGAGCACACCCGCGGGATTCGCGAGGAAGTCGAGGTTGGCGAACTGGCCTTGCGCATCCTGCTCGACAGGCTCGGGAGCCGGCGGCGCCATCGAGGCTGACGCCGCCGTCACCGGCGATGCGCTGTACGACTCGCCGGCGGCCGCTTCCTGCGTCGCCGTTTGCGTGCTTCGGACGGCCCACGGGTTGAGCAACAGCCCGGGCCTCGTCAGCGTGTTTCCGGCGAACTTCGTCGCGTACTTCCGATCGATGATGTACCGGTACTCGTCGCCGATATCGCGACCCGAAACGTAATGCGACGGTCCCTTGAAAAGCTCCGCCGCCCTGGCGCCCGGGACTGAGATGCGCCCCAGTTCCCCGAACGCCGAGTACGACGGCACGTAGCGCGTGCCGAACACGTGGACGCGCGTCCCGTCGTTCGCGTTCCCCACGGTGATCTTGATGTCATCTTTCGCGATCTTCACGCCGGAGATCTGCAGCGGGCGCGCGTTCCGGCGCTCGAGATGGCGCTTCTCCCCCGCCACCCAGCCGCTGCGATCCTCGCCCGGCGCCACGCGGATTTCGATCTCGCTCCCCTCCCGCTTGAGCCGGAGGTTGTAATCGCCCGCGGGAAGCCCCGCGATCTCGAGATAGCCGTCCTTCCGGCTCAGCGCCTTGAACCAGTCGCGCACGTACGTGCCGCCCAGGCGCTCAAGCATCGAGAACTCCGGACGCTCCACGGCCGCCGATGGCCGGGTCGCGCGTCCGTGCTCGTCCAGCAGGTCGACGCCGCCCAGTGGCTCGACGTCCATGCACGGCACGCGGAACGACTCGTTCGCCCTGACATGGATCGACGGTACGAGCCGCGCTCGATCGTGCGGCAGCGACCACGTCTCCGTGACTCCCGAAGGCGTCGAAACCGAGATGCTCGTGATGTCTCGCAGATGCCCCAGCTCGATGCGCCCTCCGTCGTCGGTCTGCAGGGTTACGTCGAGAGTCGGGGTGATGTCACGGTGCGTCAGATTGAGATTGAGCGGCGAATCCTGCTTCGCTTCGCCCGACTTGCCGAGGTGATAGACGATGAATCCGGACGACGTGCGGCCGAGGTGCAGATCATCGATCGACTCTCCGGCGTCGATGCCGTTGAGCGTAAAGCTCCTCGTATCGACGAGATCGATCTTCCTGCCCTGCGCGAGATTCTGGACCTTGCCGCGGAACAGGAACGTGATGCTCGCGAGATTCTCGGGCACCTGGATCGTATGCGTGGACTCGCGCTCCTCGTGCAGCTTGAAGTCCCCCACCTCCGCGCTGGAACTCACGCCATCGCGATCCATCGACTGGATCACGAGCGTCGGCTCCTCGATCAGCTGCAGCGGCACGGCAACGCCGTTCACCTGCAACGACGGCCTGAGCAGGATCTGCGCTTCCCTCTTCTTCAGCAGGCTCTCTCGATCGACGTAGAAGCCGGCCGTGAATATGTAGGACTCCCCTTCATGGTTGAACGCCTCGATCGTCGTCACGTCTCCGTGGCGGAGCAGGATCGACTGGCTGCACGGACTCGTGCTGAACGGCACGCGGATCTCGCCGTCCTGCTCGGGGCGATACTCGCGCCCCGCCAGCCAGAGCGACGCGTCCTTGAGCGGATTCCGCTCCTCGTCGAGGATCGTGAATGCGTGCCCCGCCGCCCCCTTGCGCTCCAGGAAGCGCAGCCGCCCCTTGCGGATCAGCGCGCGGGAGCTGATGCCGCCGCCGATGAACTCGACGACGTACGCGCCCGGCTTCGAAAGCGACGCGAACTCGAACGTGCGGCGCACGCGGCGGAACGGAGGCTCCGGGTACGTGTGCGTCTTCTCCTCGCTCGCGACGAGACCGTCGAGGTCGACGCTCGTGTCGATGTCGCGGCCGTTCGCCAGGAAGTAGTTCAGCGCGTTGATCTCGAACACCTTGACCACCAGCGTCTGCACGTTCTTGACGTCCACGTCGAGCGAGACGGGGTCCTCGGCGCGGAACCACGAGCGGTTCGTACGCGCGAACCCGATCTCGACGCGGTCCTTCAGCGCCTGGTAGAAGCCGGGGTTGTTGAGCATCGAGTACCACTTCTCCATGTCCCCGACGCCCGCCTGGATCTTGGTCGACGCAAAGATCTCGTTGAGGAACGGGGTGGACATGTACGTCTCGTAAGGCCGGATGTCGGCGGCCTTGAGGAAGAAGTGCGACAGGTAGTCGCGCACGATCTCCTCGTCGCTGCTGAACGCGGCGTGCAGCGTGACGTGCCGGTAGTCGTGCCCTAGCCCGAACGGCGCGTCGTCGTGCCGGAATTGCTTCAGGTAATCCGAGTTCGCATACGACACCGATCGCGGGAGCTTCACGTACTCAAGGAAGCGGTCCGCGTCGTAGATGCCGATGCGCCGATCGTGGTCAAGTCGGTGGTACAGCACGTGCGCCTTGAGCGCGTTGAACTTCGGCGCGAGCGGCTTCACGAACGTCCACAGCCGATCGAGATAAGCCTCGCGATCCGGTGCGTTGTTCTGCCAGTCGATGTCTGGCCCCGGCTGGAGCTTTACAAGATACGCGTCGATGAACGCATCCACTTTCTTCAGCTCGGGCCGCAGGCTCACCAGCTTGTCAAGTTGCTCGTGGAGAAGGAGGCTGTGGATCGGGATCGAGCCGAATCCGCTGCTGTGCGGATCCTTCAGTTCCGAGACGATCAACTCGGGCAGTCGCGAGTAGTCGGGGCGCTGCAACCGGCCCAGGAATGTGCGCAGCCGATATCCGTCCATCGCTTCATCGATAAGCCACTCGATCGCCGCGTCGGTGAAGCCGGACACGTCGCTGCTGTTGCTGTGCTGGTACCCGATCGCCTTGATCGCGTCGCGGCTGACGATTTTCGGATCGAGCCGCGTCGGGTACTTCGTTTTCCGCCCCTCGACCTGGCGCTGGTGGTTGAACTCGAGCCCCAGCTGGTAGCGCAGATGTTCGAGGGTGCCCTTCGGATCCTCCGTGTAACGGAGCAGGGCCAGGCGGTGGCGGATCTGCTGGACGAGGCCGGTCTCGCCGTATCGCTTGATCCATTGCTTGAGGATCGCGTCGATTTCGGCGTAGCGCCCCCCCTGCTCGTGGTGCAGGCACGCATGGAAGTAATGGTCCTCCGTGCCGGGAATCAGCTGCTCAAGGGCCTTCGCGCGGTCCTTGGCGAGGGCGAACATTTCCAACTGGTGCGATTCCATCGATCCTCCGGGAGCATATCGTCGAACAGAAAATGGAGAAGAGAGTGTACTCGCGGGTTACAGCACCCACGATGCTAAACTCGCGGGCGATGGCGTGGGAGCTCGACTGCGTGACGCGCATGCCCGACGGTGTCGCCGGCTTCGACGCTCTTGCCGCGCGACTCCCCGAGTTCATCGAGCACGCGCGACAGCAGGTCGGTCGCGTCCCCCACTTCCACATCACGGAGATCGTCCATCAGAAGCTCGTGGTCGCGGTCGATGGCGGCGTCCCCCGTGTGCTGGATCCGCAGGACGACTGGTCCTTCGCATGTCAGTGGCGCATGTTGCGCATGCTGATGAAGGCCTGTGGCATCCAGATGTTCGACGGGCTTGATCCCGTCGTCCCGTGGCCCCCGATCGTCGAGGAACGCTTCGACTACCGGTGTCGCATCGACGGTCCTACGTTGCGCGTCGAGCGCACGATGCTCACGTCGAACGATCCCGCCCTTCAAGCGCAGTTTTCAACGATCACGAAGCAACGGATGCGACTCGCCGTCGTTCCGCGCTCCGTGCTGGACGGCGTTCTCCGTGATCTCGACGGACATCTCGTGCAGGACGCGATCGAGACGCCGATTCTGCCGTTCGTCGTCCGCGCGCGCGAACTCCTCGAACGCCTCACCGTCATGAATCACGCGCTGTTCGCGGCCCTGATCGACGGGATTCTCGCACGACACAGCGTCATGCATCCCTATGAGATTCTCACGAGCCACCTGGCGCCGGACTTCATCACGAGCATCGATCCCTCGGCGTTGCGCGAGCGCATCCGTCGTGATCATCCAGGATTTGAATTCCCCCGCGTCCTGGAAGACCATCACATGTGCTGCAATCGGCCGGACTTGGCGCCGCCGCGCGTACGCTCGCCTCTTCCCGTCCCTGCACCTCCCGAGCCCGTCACGGCCCCGACCGACTCGCGATTCACGTCGCTCCCGTATCCCGAGGAGTTGAGCGGACTGGTCACGTATCTCCGGAGCTCGCTCCAATTCCATCGTTGGCGAATCAACGACAAGACCTGGGAGGACGAGGAAGTCGCCGTGCATCTGCTCGAACACGCACCCGAGCTCGAAGGCGAATGGGATTCTCCACCCGAGATCCACTCGTACGACGCAACGGCATTTTGGCGCAAGGAGTACGAAGAGAAGTCCGCCACCGGTGCGAAATTCTCGCAATCGGACTGCCTGCGCTACGCCCTCTACAGCGCGCCGTATCAGAGTGTCTCCAAGGCGGCGAGGGATCGCGTCGAACGGCAGATTTTCGATCTTGTCTTCGGCGAAGGGGCGGCGCCCGCGGACTATCGCCTGTACGCGGCGAATCCGAAGACCAACTCGTGGTTCATCAATGAGTGGTGGGACTTCTGCTGGGTGCTCTTCCACCGCACGCAGCCCGAGGTTATCGCGATCACCGGTACCGCGACCGATTGAACCGCGCAGCCGTCGACCGCTGTATAGTAAGTCGATTCGACAGGAGGGATCATGAACCGCACCGGTATCCTCACGCTTCCCGCGCTCTTGCTGGCGGGTGGACTGGCCGTCGCGCAGGAGCACGGCGGCAAGGTGGACTGGGTCCGCGACCCTGCGTTCGGGTTCCTCAAGGCCAAGATCGAGCAGCGGGCGGCGATGGTTTTCTTCACCGCCACGTGGTGAGGGCCTTGCAAGAAGCTGAACGCAGGTGCGTTCTCAAACGACAAGGTGCTGGCCGTCACGCAGGGAATCGTCCCGATCCTGGTGGACTGTTCCGCCGACGGGCAAAACGCGGAACTGATGCAGCAGTACAGCGTGCAGGGCTTCCCCACGGTCATCTACACCGATCCCAACGGCGAGCAGATCAAGGAGATGGCCGGACGCGAGCCGGCCGCGGTGCAGCAGGACGTTGAGAACCTGATCAAGAAGTACCCGGGCCGCCCCAGCATGTGGGCCAATTCGCAACACGCCGGAATCGAGGGGGCGAAGAAGGCAAAGAAGCCCGTCGCCATCTACGTGGTGGACGAGAAGGCGGACCTGGCGAAGGAACTCGCCCGCCTCCAGAAGGACGTTGCGGACCGCAAGACGAAGTTCGTTTGGGTGCTGCAATCCGGGAATCCCGACTCCATCGGCCTGAAGTCGGCGCCGGGCGTGGTGGTGCTGGATCCGAAACTGGACAAGCCGGAGCTGGAGCCGCTCGCGGTGATCGAGATGAAGGACGTCAAGGCCGACGCGCTCAACAAGCAGCTCGACGAGATTCTCAAGAACTTCAAAAAGTAGCGCGAGATCAACGACACTCGCGACAGATTCCGCGGAAGATGATCTGCGCCTCGTCCGCGCGCCCGACGCGCGACGGGAGCTTCAGGCACGGCTTGCGCCCCTTCACGCACGGTACGTCGAATACGCCCCCGCAGTGACGGCAGACGAAGTGGTGATGCCACGTCGTGCGGGTTTCGTACAGCGTCCGGCCGGGGCCCGCGTCCGCACGCAACAGAAGACCGGCATCGAACAGCGCACCCACAGCGTTGTACACCGACATTCTCGGGGCGCGGATGCGCCCTCGCTGCAACTCGGCGACGATATCGTCGACGCTGCGGTGACCGCCCATCGTCTGCAGCGCTCCGTACACGTCCAGGCGCTGCTGCGTGACTCGAAGACCGATGCCCCGCAGCTTCGCCGCTACTTCGACTGCGCGCGCAGCATCCATGCCTGCTTCTCCAGTCCCTCGACGATCCCGATCACCATGTCCTGCGTGACCGGGTCCTGTTCGCCGAGCGCACCCAGCTTCGCGCGCGTGCGCGAGACCAGCCCCTCCACTCGCGCCAGCATAAGATCCACGGTCTGCCGGTCCGTCAGCACCCCCGCCGGCATCTCCTCGAGCGTCGACGTGCGACCGACCGTCGTCACCCGTCCGTCGGCAGCGTCGCCCAGCGCGCGGATCCGCTCCGCGACGTCGTCGTACCAGCCACGATAGGCGTCCGTCAGCGCGTCGTACAACTCGTGAAGCGGTTTGAAAAACGGACCCGTCACGTTCCAGTGCGCCTGCTTGGCCTGGAGCGAGAGGTTCACCAGGTCGACCAGGATCTCCTGCAGCGCGATTGCCGTCTTTCCGTTCGTCTTCGCCATGGCCACTCTCCTTATCTTGATAATGTCAATATAGCCGAACACTCTGTACATTGTCAAGATAAGAAGGGCCCGCTACCATGGGCGCCCATGAGCGCGGACCTCTCGGCGGACGACGCGCGGCTCCTCGCCCTCCACGCCCAGGGGCTGAGCGCGCAGGCCCCGAAGCCCCGCTCGGTGCGGGACCTGCTGGGCCGCCTCGGCGCGATCCAGCTCGACACCATCTCCGTCCTCGCCCGCTCGCACGAGATCGTCCCCTGTTCGCGACTGGGATGCGTCGACCGCGAAGAGGTGGCGCACGCCTACTGGGGACGCCCTTCCCGCGCCTTCGAATACTGGGCGCACGAGGCCTGCGTCCTTCCGATCGACGCGTGGCCCTGGTTCGAATTCCGACGGCGCCGCTGGCGCGAACACTATCGCGCGAACCCCCGACTGGCCAGCGAGAAGCGCGCCGTCCTTGTTCGGCTGCGTGACCGCGGTCCCTCGACTGCCGCAGAACTCGGAAGCTCCGGCCGCACCGGACCGTGGTGGGATTGGCATCCCATCAAGATTGCTGTCGAAATCCTGCTGCGCACGGGAGAGGTCACGTGCGTCGCTCGTCGTGGCTGGCGGCGCATCTACTCGCTGGCAGAGACGGCCGTACCCGCGCGGCTGCGCAGACGACAACCGAGCGATCGCGAATGCCTGATCCACCTGTCGACCGAAGCCGGACGGCGCCTCGGGGTGGCGACGCTGCGCGACCTTGCCGATTACTATCGGCTCAAGCCGGCGCATCTTCGGGACATCATGGCCGACACGCCGCTTGTCCCCGTCCGCGTGGACGGCTGGAAGGAGCCCGCTTGGGCTGACCCGGTCGCGCTGCGAAAGCGCCGCCTCCAACCGAGAGCAACTCCGGTCCTCCTTTCGCCATTCGACTCACTCATCTGGGACCGGCGCCGCACCGAGCGCCTGTTCGGGTTCCGCTACCGCATCGAGTGTTACGTACCCGCAGCCAAACGCGTCCACGGATACTACAGCATGCCGCTTCTCTCGGATGGCCGGCTGGTCGGTCGCGTGGACCCGAAGCGCGAAGGCACGACGCTGCTTGCGCGGTCCGTGCGCGTGGACCGCGGTGCGGAAGCGGCGATGGCGAAGGCGCTTCGCGACGCGGCGACGTGGGTCGGATGCACGTCGGTGCAGGTCCGCGGGGCGCCCGGCGTCCGTCAGCTCGTGTAGCGCGCCACCTCGACCTCGACATCGACCGCGGCCAGCTGGAGCGAACCGCGGACGAACTCGTTCTCGCGCGCCAGGCACCGGTTCAGCGCCTCGACTTCCGCCGCCAGCTTGTGCGCCAGCTTGCGCAGCGGCGCAACGAGGCGTTCCCGCGCCATTTCCTCGCGCAGCACTTCGATCGTGCGACGGCGCTCCACGAATTCCGGCACGACGTTATTGTCCTTGAGCATCTTGAACGCAAGCCGCCACTCGGGCGCAACGTACGGGTTCTCCGACAGATCCAGCGGCTTACCCGCGCCCGGCAGATTGTCGAACTCCCCCCGGGCGGCGGCCTCGTCGATGACCTTGTCTAGCCAACTCTTCGGAGGCGGTTCCTTCATTCCTTGGTAATGTAGCGGCGACCCGGTGACTAATCACCAACAGGAGGGCGCCATGCAGCCGAGACCCATGCGCAAGCCGACCGGCAAACTCCCCGCAAAACCTGCCGCCGGCGGCGCCCCCACTCGCGGCACCGCCAAGCGCGAGCGCCCCGCGCCGCCCGCAGCCGCC
>CAYXVY010000264.1:0-5897 GCA_964468745.1 uncultured Planctomycetales bacterium
CGGCGGCCCTCGTAATGACCCTGATGCTCCTGCACATTCGCATCCCCTGGCTCGACGCAGCCGTCGCCACGCTGGTAGTCGCCGTACTCGGCGCGCCCTACCACGCCGCTCTCGTGCGCAGCATCCGCCGCCTCAGCCCCGACATGAACACGCTGATCTCACTGGGATCAGGCGCCGCCTATGTCTACTCCCTCATCCAGCTATGGACTCTCGGGGTCGCCGACTACTTCGAAACCGCAACGATGATTGTCGCCGTCGTGCTGCTCGGACGCTGGATCGAGCTGACCGCGCGGCGAGGTACCCGGCAGGCCGTCCGAGCGCTTGCCGAGCTGACTCCGCGCGATGCGACCGTTCGTCGCGACGGCAGCGACGTCGCAGTTCCCGCCGTCGAACTGAAGCCGGGGGACCAACTCGTCGTCAAGCCCGGCGATCGCTTCGCCGCCGACGGCATCGTCACAGAAGGAACGGGCGACGTCGACGAGTCGATGATCACGGGCGAGCCCGATCCGGTAAAGCGGGCGCCCGGCGATCCCGTCATCGCCGGCACCATCAACAAGGTCAGCGGCCTGATCGTTCGCGTCACTGCGACCGGAGACAGAACCCTTCTCGCTCAAATCATAAAGAGCGTCCGCGAGACGCAGGGGTCCAAGGCGCCCGCCCAGCGCATCGCGGACCGTTGGGCCGCGGCCTTTGTCCCCATCATCTTGTTCATCGCCGCGGCGACGTTCCTCGCGTGGTGGCCGATCAATCGCGAAATCGCGTTTCACGCGGCGATGGCCGTGCTCCTCGTAGCCTGCCCGTGCGCCTTCGGGCTCGCCACGCCGACCGCGGTGATGGTGGGCAGCGGCCGCGCCGCGCGCCTGGGCATCCTCCTCAAGAGCGCCGTCATGCTCGAATTGCCGGCACAAGTGCGCACGTTCGTCTTCGACAAGACGGGCACGCTGACCGTCGGCCGGCCCGTCATCCGCAACGTCGTCCCCGAGCCCGGTTTCACGCGGGACGAAGTCCTTCGAATCGCAGCCTCCGTCGAGCGTTCCTCGGAGCACCCCATCGCCCGCGCGATCGTCGCCGGCTCGCCCGACACTCCCGCCGCCCCCGGTTTCGAAGCGCGCCCGGGCCTCGGCGCGATCGCCGGCGACCTGGCCGTCGGCAGTCGCGCCTTCATGGAGATCCTCGACGTGAAGGTGGAGCCGCGGCCGGGGCACGTTTACGTGGCGCGCGGGCAGATGCCAGTCGGTTCCATTGAAGTCGCCGACGCCCCGCGCGAGGAGGCGGCCGCCGTCGTACGCGAAATCCAGCGTCGCGGCATCCGCGTCGTGATGCTCACGGGCGACGACGATGCAACCGCGCAGAAGATCAACGAGATCATCCACGCGGGAATCGTCCGCTCCCAGGTGATGCCGCAGGACAAGGCGACCGCGATCGACGACTATGATCGGCCCGTCGCGATGGTCGGTGACGGCATCAATGACGCTCCTGCGCTGGCCGCGGCGGATGTCGGCGTTGCGCTCGCCGCCGGCACCGACGTCGCGATCGAGTCGGCGGGCGTGGTCCTCGTCAAGGGGGGCTTGCGGAAGATCGTAACGCTGCTGGACCTGTCGCGTGCGGCGCGCCGCATCATGCATCAGAACTTCGCATGGGCGTTCGGCTACAACGTGATCCTCATCCCGCTCGCGGCGGCCGGACGACTCGATCCGATGCTTGCGGCTGCCGCGATGGCGCTCTCCTCGATCACCGTCGTCTTGAACTCGCTGCGTTTGCTCAGGGTCCGCTGATCACATCTTCGAGTGGTCTGTAAGTGCGTCTGCGTCGCGTCGAATCGCTTCGCGGTCCATCGCAGCTGTAAGTTTCTGATGCGACGCCTCCTGACCCGACGTGCATTGTGGACATCGGACCCGCAGCAGCCTCGTCACGACGATCGTGCGAGCCACTACGAGCGCAGGGCATCCTCATCAGAGGGCCCGGTCGCTACCTTCGCCGCCGGCGGCGGGATCTTCTTGCGAAGCGCCACGCACACGGCCACGAACACGGCCTCGAGTCCGAAGTAGATGTTGATCGGCAGCCAGTCGCCGTTCCCAAAGCCGTAGGTGTGCAGCCCCTTGCCGAACAGGAAATTCACGCCGTAGTAGCAGAGGATCACGGACGCAAACGACGCAATCGCGAGCGCCGCCGTGCCGAATCCCTTGATGGCCCCGGCGAACCGCGCGTGCTGGACCGCGAGGTACGTGAGCAGCGTAATCAGCGCCCACACTTCCTTCATGTCCCAGCCCCACGGCCGTCCCCACGCCTCGCCCGCCCAGACGGCGCCCAGGATGATCCCGCCCAGCAGGAAGAGCACGGTCGCTTGCAGCATGCGGTGCTGGAACTTGTCGATCTGGGCCAGCTTCTCGTAGCGCGTCGGCGCGAACAGGTTGTAAGCCAGGTACACGTGACCGAGAATCATCATCACCATCGCGCTCGCGTACGCCGTCATGATCACGGGCACGTGGATCGTCATCCAGACGGTGTTCATGAGCGCCGGCTGGAGCGGATTGATGAACGACTGGCTGGCGAACGTGTAGACGTTGTCCGCAAGCACGATCGTCACCGCCGCAGCGATGCATCCGGCCATCCCGATGAACTTCGGCCGGATCGTAAGCTCGAATCCGAGCGGGATCAACGACGCGCCGGCCGCGAGCATCATCATCGACTCGTAGTGATTGGACAGCGGGTACTGGCCGCACGCGATCCAGCGCAGTCCGTAGCCGTATCCGTGCAGCACCAGCGATGAGATCTGCAGCAGCACCGCGGCCCACCAAAGCGACGGCGCATCGAAAACGAGCGAGGCTACATAAAACAACGCGGCCACGAAAAGGATCAACGCCACCCACCTGAATGGCTGGGCGTTGTTGTACGTCAGCTCCGCATCGATCACGGACGGCTTCGGATAGATGTTCGGATTGAGCGTCGCGAGGGCGGCGGACAGTTCGACCCCCGCGGCGTTGAACTGGTCCACGCGCGACGCCGCGAGACCGCCCATCATCCGGTCGTACGCGTCCACGATCTTCTCGAGCTTCGTCCGGTTCCCCTCCGCCTTCTGCTCGAATGCATCAAGGGCCGCCTTGACGTTCGGATCCCCCGGCTGCGCGTCAAGCCACGTCTTCACCTGTCGCACCGTTGGCCAGCTGCGCAGTTCTCCGTACGAGATGGGCACGATCGCCAGCAGCTGCTCGCGACACACCGCGTCGATGTACCAGTGCTTGTCCGCGATCATGAGCACCGCGCGCTGCTGCACAGTGGCATTGTCGCGATCCACAATTTCCGCTTCGCGCTGCTCCAGGATCGGGCGCGCCGCATCCAGATCGGCAAGGCTGAAGTAGAGGCGGCCCACGTCGAGCTTCAGCTCTTCCTTGAGCGCAAGGTGGTCGATACGGAGAAACCGCAGGTTGCGGACCTCCTCGGGTGGCCGGGCAATTAAGCGGAGCACCGCCCCGACCGGATCGCCCCCCTTGAACACCTCGATGAACTTGTCGCCTTCCTTGTATCCCCGGAACTTCGACGATCCGCTGATCTCGTGCATGAACTCGCGCGCGAACGAGTCGAGCGGCTTCGGACGCCCGCGGTGCAGCACCGCGATGCGGCCAACGGCCTCGAAGTCTGGCTCCGCTTGCGCCAGGAGACACGCGATAACGGTAAACGCGATCATGCGACAAACTCCAGTGGCTCAATTCTATATCCGTCGCGAATCCGCGCCATCGCTACTTTCGGATCGTGATCGAAAACATTCACCCACTCTTCGCGGATCGCTTGCTTCAGGAGGCGGTCCTTCAGCTCCGCCACATCGTGCGGGTACAGGTCGTAGCTCATCGTCCATGCGGGCTTTACGTGATTCGTGGTCGGCAGCAGGTCGGCCCAGAAGATCGCCTTCTGCCCGCCGCTCTCGATGAATACCGATTGATGGTGCTTCACGTGTCCACCCGTCCGTCGCGCCACCACTCCCGGCGCGATCTCGTGTTCGTCCTCGATCAATTGGACTCGCCCCGCCTTCTCGAGCGGCAGAAAATCTTCATCCAGGTAACTTCCGCGAGTCCTGGGATTCGGCAGCTGCGCCTCATCCCACATCCCGCGCTGAATATAGTACGTGGCGCGTGGATACGTCGGCACGATCGAGTCGCCGCTTCGCACGGTCGCCCCTCCCGCGTGATCGAAATGCAGGTGCGACGGCACGACCGCGTCGATATCCGACGGTGTCAGCCCCGCTTTCAGAAGGCTCTCCGGCGCCGTTGGAGGATGCTCGATCGCGTACATCTCGCTGAAGCGCGCGTCGTGCTTCGTGCCGATTCCCGTATCGACCAGGATGTTGAGCTTTCCCGTACGAATCAGCAGCGTCGTCAACGAGAGGCGCACGCGATTCCTATCGTCGACTTCCGTCACCTTCTGCCAGACCACCTTGGGCACGATCCCGAACATCGCGCCGCCGTCCAGCTTGAAAAAGCCGTCGCTCACCGCGTGCAGCTCATAGTTTCCCAGGCGAATCATCCCTGCACCGTCAGATACATGAAGAGCACGAGCGCCGCCGTATTCAGGCACCACGTCAGGGAGATCGCCTGCCCCACCTGGATCGCCGATTGCTTGCTCTTCATGCGTTGCACGGCGAAGACTGCGATCACGACGACCAGCAAGTCCAGCGCGGCAAGACCGAATCCGAACGCGATCCCGGACCCCGTATATCGCGCGAACTTCAGCGCTGCCCCTCCCAGCGTGGGCAGGCAGAGCGCCGTCATGACCGCGATTTCACGCACGCTGCTCATCGGGCGGTCCCCTGCTGCCGACGTCAGAGCCACGATCTTCAGCAGTTGGGACTTGAGGAAGAACATGAACAGAGTGCCCGAGATCGCCATGATTCCGCCGAGGTAGAGGATCTTTTTCCCGGGGTCCCAAGCCACCTGGAAGATGCTGTACTGGCGCCCGGATTCGGCATCTTGGGAGATCGACGCCTGATAGAAAACAAATCCCCTGTGCGACGCAGGGTAGTTCACGCCCGTCATCATCGACTTCTCGCCGTCGATGGTGATATCGCTCTCGTACTTCGCCGCCTGCTTCGACCCCGGCCGATTTGGAACTCGAAGCTTGTCCAGCCGCACCGTGAACGGGAGGTGGAACTCCTTCCCCGCGTACGACACGTAAATGCGCTCTCCGCGCAGTTCGAAGCCCCGTGTCTCCCGATACCCGACCCACATCTCGTGCGCCGCATCCCCCGACGTCGCCTTGATCTTGATCGCCGGCCGCATCATCCCGTCCTTCTTCGGAGGCTCCTCGACAGGCATGCGCACCGCATTTTCCACCAGTCCGTGTACCCGGATTTCGAGAGGCATTTGCATGAACGGATAGCGGATGACCTGCCCTGTGGACGCGTCGAAGGACCGCTTCGCCCCCGTCGCATTGAGCGCGACGGCCTGCACGCCCTTCTCGGTCTTGATGAACCACAACCGGCTCATCTTCAGTGTCACGCGCAGTTGCGCCTCAAAATCGGCGCGCTTCTCATGCTCCTTCGTGTTGACGGGGGACACGTCGGGTCGGAACGCGATGGCGAAGTATGACTCCGTCACATCGCCGGTTTTCACGTCGAACGTCACGACAGGGCTGGGATCACGCGACTCGGGCAGCGGCGACTCCTGGTACTTGCGCAGCGTGACTTCACGGTTGCCGACGCGCGTGGGCTTGTCCATATCGCGCGTTACGTCGAACGAATGCTCCTCACCCGCAATTTTCACCCACAGCGTCCCCTGGTCCCCGGCCTCGGCCATCAGGTTGTCGACGGCGCCCGCGAGCATTTCGTCAAATGCGATCTCGAGCGGGCCGTATCCCGTCGCCATCCCCTTCGGAAGAAACGTGCGCCCGCGGCTGCGCCCGCCCTC
>CAYXVY010000265.1:0-16345 GCA_964468745.1 uncultured Planctomycetales bacterium
TGTCGGCCATCAACGAGGGAGGGCTGACAGCGGGCATCGTCTACTACAGAGATGTGTCGGGCCTGTTCAACCCTGCGCTGACGTCAACGACGGCGTTCGGTGAGTTCATTGTCTTCAACGTCGCCCCGGGGCGCGTCAATCTGCGCTGCACCGGCGGGGCATCGGGGAATCTGTATGTGGCCGTAGTCGCGGACGAGACGACGCTGGCGAACATCATCGCCGTCGGCGGACCGCCTCCGAGCGTGACCTGGACCGCAACGTCGGAACTGCATTCGTCGGTAGCCACGGGCACGCCCGTCGATTCGGTGACGCTCGCCGGCATGTCGCTGCCGGCCGGTCTTGTGCCCACGCCAACGGCCGTCACGACGGGGGCGTTCTCGTTCGGGACGCTCGGGGGGCAGCTCTACTTCATCAAAGCGAGCAAGGCACTGCACACCGATACGTACAACCTGGTTTCCGTAGGCTCGTTGTCCCCGTTTGTGGACGACATCTTCATAGTCGATACCGCGGCGCTGTCCACGACGGCATGGGTCCCGACGGGGCTCACTCTCACCGCCGGCAAGGGCATCATCCGCTGCGAGCTGAGCGGCTCGGTGAGCGGCTGCAGCGTCCTCTGCTCGCGGCTCAACGGTACAACGTTTGTCGATGTTTACGCCGCTGACGCCGGCACGGCTGCGCCGCTGACGTTGGGTGGAGTCACGCCGGCCAACGGAGTGGTGTACATTTACAATGTCGATCCGGGGACGGTCATGCTGCGCGCCACCAAGACCGGCTTCGCGGGCTCGGTCTACGTGGACGTATTCGCGGACAGCATCACGATGGTGCGCGGACAGCTGTTCGTTGCGAGCGCGCCGACCGCGACGATCAGCATCGGCGGTCCCGTCCTGCAGTATTCCGGCGGCGCCGTGGCGCTGGCCACGGTCACGCTGGAAGGCACGACGCTGAGCGACGCGTGCGACGGCTTCGGGCAGTACGTCATCGGAAGCGCTCCTGCAAGCACGCTGCTGCGGGTGCGGACGACGCGGTAAGCCCTAGTAGTCGCGCCGAGAGAAGATCCAGCAGGCGAGGCCGAGCATGATGCCGGCGAACGCCAGCGAGGAGACTCCGGTCGAGGCCCAGTCGGGCACGAACACGTCGAACGGCATCTTGCCCTCGCCGCCCGTCGTGCTGCGCCACATGAGGTAGCTGTTGATGTTGTCAAAGTCGTTGGGCTTCGGCAGCGGGTAATAAAAGACGTTGATGAGCCTATCCGCCCAGGCGGGGACGTCCGTTTCCACGCGGACCATGTCGACGGTCATCCGGATGACGTTCACGATCATCGAGACGAACCACAAGCCGATCGGCATGAGGATGGACGCGACGGTACTTCGCGTCAGCACGGCGATGAGCACGCCGAACGAATAGAGGATCGCGAAGTACGCCGTCAGCGTGCCGAGGGACGCGAGGTATCCCCAGTTCCACACGCCGGAGCGTAATGAGAGCATCAGCCAGCTGCCGCCGATGAAGATGGTGCCCGAGATGACGGCATACGAGAGGCCGCCAAGATACCGGTAGAACAGCAGCGCCGATCGCGAGATGGGACGCGCCAGCATGAGGTCGAGCGATCCCTTCTGCAGCATGTTCGGGATGAAGCCGGCGGTGAATATGATGGCAATGACGGTGCCGGCCCAGCCGGCCAGCCACTTTGCGAGGAACCTCTCGATGGACGCGACGAACGCCGCCACGCTCATCGAGAGAGGCGCGCTCGCCAGACCGAAGAAGGCGTGAATCTTGTGCGAGCCTTCCACCAACTCCGGACTCATCGGACGCATGCGCACCGCGAACGTCCGTCGATCGCCGTCGCGCTCGGTTACCTTGGCCTCGACGAACGGGATGAGCTTTTCCCGGAAGCGCGCGCGGATGAACTCCTCCTCCTCCGCGGGAGTGAGATCCTTGTCCACGTCCGGGATCGCGTCGCCCTCCTTCTTCCAGGCGCCGCTGCGGAGGGCCTGCAGGTGGCGCGCGACCTTCGTCATTGGCTTTCCGGAGACGAGCGTGAATTCGTATGCGCCGGCGAGCCTGCCCGGCTCCGGGCCGAGCTTGCGAACGTCGCTGACGGTGAAGTCGGATTCGTAGTCGACGCGATCCATCGACATTGGGCGCGTGAAGATTACGCGTCCGAACGTGCGCACCATGTCGCTCACGGCCCCCTCCGGGCTCAGCTCGGAGAAGGAGATACTGGCGCAAAGGAGGATGAAGAGTCCCGAGACGACCATCATCACGTAGAGCGACTTGCGGTCGAGCGTCTCGGCCACCGCGTCCTTCAGCACCGCGAAGTACTTCATGCGCCAGCCTTCACGTCGCGTACGGTCTGGATAAAGACGTCCTCAAGCGACTGTTTCTTTTGCAGCAGGCCCCCGATCGAGATCTGGTTCGCACGCAGAAAGTCGATGAGCGCGTCCAGCTTGGCGCGGCTTTCGACGTCCACTTCGATCCCTCCGCCGATGCGCCGCACCCCGGACGTGCGCTTTCCGATGTCGGCAATGAGCGCGTCGAAAGGGCCGTCGAGCTTGAGTTCGTAAATGTCCTTCTGGACCGTCATGTTCGCGACGGTGTCCTCGCGCCGCAGCTTGCCGAGCTCGAGGATGCCGACGCGATCCGAGATGAGCTCGACTTCCGAGAGCAGGTGTGAGTTCAGGAAGATCGTCTTGCCACGCGCTTTGAGCGACATGAGAACCTCCCGGATCTCCTTGCGGCCGACGGGGTCGACGCCGTCGGTCGGCTCGTCGAGGAACAGCACGTCGGGATCGTGGATCATCGCCTGCGCGAGGCCGAGACGCTGCTTCATGCCCTTCGAGAACGTCCGGATCTTGCGCTTACCCGCCTCTTCGAGTCCTACCAGTTTCAGCATTTCAGGGATGCGCGTGCGGCGCTGCGACGACGGCACTCCCGAGAGAGAGGCGTACAAGTCGAGCGCAGAGACACCCGTGTGGTACTCCGGGAAGCGGTGATCCTCCGGGAGGTACCCGACACGCGCGCGAGCCCGCACGCTGCCGACCGATTCGCCGAGGAGCAGCGCCTCGCCGTCGGTCTTCTTCACGATCGAAAGCAGGATCTTGACCAGCGTCGTCTTGCCGGCGCCGTTTTGTCCCAGCAGACCGTAGATCTCGCCCTGGTTGACCGTGATCGACACGCCCTGGAGCGCGTGCACGTTGCGGTAGTGCTTGACGAGCGAGCGGACCTCGATGACGGGCATGCTGGTAGGACGGCGATCGTATGCCCGCCGTGTCGCCCGCGACAACAAAAAGAAACTCCGTGCGCGAATCCCCGCCGTGACGCTAGAATTCCGGCCGGTGGCCACCTACCTCGACCGGCGCGCACTCAAGCGCATCCTGGACGCGGCGAACGCACTGCGCAAGGCGGAAAGCGGCCCGCCGTCGGAGGCAGCGATCTGCGTCTATCTGGCGCGCGGCGACGTCAAGAAGGGACGCCCGCTCCAGGCGCTGCGCAGCCTGCACAAGGTCGCAATCGAGACTTTCGGCGGCAAGGTCGTTGGCGAGTTGACGGACGGCGTCTGCGCCGTGTTCGACCGGCCGGCCGACGCGGTCAAAACAGCACTGCATGCGATTCACGCCGCTGATCTCGCTGAAGAATTCCTCGAGGTTGCGTCGGCGCGCGTCGTCGTCGTGCGCGATACGGCGTCCTATCTGCCGGCGCCCGCCTCCGAGCTGCGCGGGCCTGCGCTTGATCGTGCCGTGAAGCTCGGCGCTCGCGCTCGCAACGGCGAAGTCGTCGTCGAATCCTCGCTTTTTGCGGAGCTGCGCGACGAGGTCGAGGGGCGCGCGGACATCGAGATCGACCGCCCCCGCTCGGCGAAGGTGCCCGGGATGGGAACCGTGGAAACCGTCGCCATCCGCCCGCTCGGCCTGCCTCCGGAGCGCGAGCGCGAATTGCTCGAAGTGGACGCCGAGCTTCGCGCCCGTCCGCGGCGATAGGCCTGGCCACGCCGACTCGCCCCGCCGACTCGTCCTCCGAAGCCTTCCCAAGAACTGCCGATCCATGGGGTACGGCGAAGGAGGAAGCCTGCCCGACCGGCGTCGACTTCTCAGGTACGGCGTAGGCGGGCCAGCCACGCCGAAGCTCCGCAGGAGCGAAGGCGGGAGCCCGCGATCCGACGTGGCGAAGGCGGGCCTGCGACGCCGTAGCTCCGCAGGAGCGAAGGCGCGAAAGCTTGCCGAAAGCAGCTCTCGCCTGTATTAAGGGCACAGCTTTCGGACGCCGTACCACAACACCTGCGAAGCGGACATCTTCAATGAGCGGCCTCCTCCGGCTGTGGCAGTCGACGATCGGCAAGAAGGTCGTCATGGCGGGTACGGGAGTGATTCTGCTCGGTTTCGTCGTCGGGCACATGGTCGGCAACCTGCAGATATTCATCAATGACGGCGGGAAGGCCATCAACCAGTACGCGCTCTTCCTGCACACGAACGTCGGCCTGCTCTGGGGCACGCGCATCGTCCTGTTGGCCTGCGTCCTGTTGCACATCGTGACGGCCATCCAGCTGCGCGCTCGCAACAGGGCGGCGCGCCCGGTGCCGTACGTGGTGCGCGAGTACCGCGACGCGTCGTATGCGTCGCGCACAATGTTCTGGAGCGGCCTGATTGTTGCGGCGTTCGTGATCTACCACCTGCTGCACTTGACGGTGGGCAAGGCGCACCCGGGGTTGTTCAGGATGCAGACCGACCACGCCGGGGTTGCCGACGTGCGGCACAACGTGATCGCAGGATTCAGCATGTGGTACATCTCGCTTTTCTACATCGTCGCGCAACTCCTGCTGGGAATGCACCTCTCGCACGGCGCATGGAGCATGCTGCAGTCCGTGGGCATCAATCATCCGGCGTACACGCCCTGGCTGAAGCTCGGGGCGCGCGGCCTCGCGGCGGTGATCACGTTCGGCAACATCTCAATCGCGGTCGCGTGCCTTGCGGCGCCCTGGCTTCCCTTCCTCGCGCACCTGAGGCTCGCGTAGCCATGGAACTGAAATCCAACGTTCCCTCGGGACCCATCGAGAAGAAGTGGGACAAGCACCGCTTCGACATGAAACTGGTCAGCCCGGCGAACAAGCGCAAGTACACCGTCATCGTCGTGGGCTCGGGACTCGCGGGCAGTTCGGCGTCGGCGTCGATGGCCGAGCTCGGCTACAACGTCCACAACTTCTGCTTCCAGGACAGCCCGCGCCGGGCGCACAGCATCGCGGCGCAGGGCGGCATCAACGCCGCGAAGAACTACGCGAACGACGGCGACAGCGTCTGGCGGCTCTTCTACGACACGATCAAGGGCGGCGACTTCCGCGCGCGTGAGGCGAACGTCTATCGCCTCGCGCAGGTAAGCGTCAATATCATCGACCAGTGCGTCGCGCAGGGCGTGCCGTTCGCCCGAGAGTACGGCGGCGCGCTCGCCAACCGCTCGTTCGGCGGCACGCAGGTGCAGCGGACGTTCTACGCGCGCGGCCAGACCGGCCAGCAGCTCCTCCTCGGCGCCTACCAGGCGCTGGAGCGCCAGATCGGCTTGGATCGCGTCAAGATGCACCCGCGGTCGGAGATGCTCGACGTCATCGTCGTCAATGGCCAGGCGCGCGGCATCGTTACGCGCGACCTCGTCAGCGGCAAGATCGAGTCCTTCCTTGCCGACGCGGTCGTCCTCGCGACCGGCGGCTACGGAAACGTGTTCTATCTCTCGACGAACGCCAAGGGATGCAACGTCACCGCGATCTGGCGCGCGTACAAGCGCGGCGCGGCGCTGGCGAATCCCTGCTACACGCAGATCCATCCGACCTGCATCCCTGTCGCGGGGGAGCACCAGTCGAAGCTCAGCCTGATGAGCGAGTCGCTCCGCAACGACGGCCGCATCTGGGTGCCGCTGAAGAAGGGCGACACGCGTCCGCCCGACCAGATTCCCGAATCCGAACGCGACTACTATCTCGAGCGGCGCTATCCGAGCTTCGGAAACCTCGTGCCTCGCGACGTCGCCTCGCGTGCGGCGAAGGCGGCGTGCGACGAAGGGCGCGGCGTCGGACCGACCGGCCTCGGCGTCTATCTCGATTTCGCCGATGCGATCAAGCGCCTCGGCGAGCCTGTCGTACGCGACAAGTACGGCAACCTCTTCGACATGTACGAGCGCATCACGGCGGAGAACCCGTACAAGGTGCCGATGCGCATCTTCCCCGCCGTGCACTACACGATGGGCGGCACGTGGGTGGACTACAACCTCATGAGTACGATCCCCGGGCTGTTCGTGCTCGGTGAAGCCAACTTCTCCGACCACGGCGCAAATCGCCTGGGCGCGAGCGCGCTCATGCAGGGTCTGGCGGACGGCTACTTCATCCTCCCGTACACCATCGGGAACTACCTCGCGCAGATGAAGGTCGAGAAGGTCGCCGCGGATCACGCGGAGGTGAAGCGCGTGGAGTCCGAGGTGGGCGACCGGATCCGGCGCCTCCTCTCGGCCCGCGGCAAGCGCAGCGCAGACTCGATCCATCGGGAACTCGGGAAGATCATGTGGGACAAGTGCGGCATGGGACGGAACGAGAAGGGGCTGAAAGACGCTCTGGCGCGCATCCCCGAGCTGCGCGAGCAGTTCTGGCGCGAAGTCAGCGTGCCCGGGACGGGTGAGGAGTTCAACCAGGCCCTCGAGCACGCCGGCCGCGTCGCAGACTTCCTCGAATTCGCGGAACTGCTGTGCCTCGACGCGTTGGAGCGGCGCGAGTCATGCGGCGGTCATTTCCGGGAGGAGTCCGTCTCTCCCGAGGGCGAGGCGCTGCGCGAGGACGAGAAATTCTGCCACGTGGCGGCGTGGGAATACGCGGGGCCGGACAAGACGCCGATCCGGAACGTGGAGCCGTTGACGTTTGACCATGTCCACCTCGCTTCCCGGAGCTACAAATAGCGTGAGCACGCACGGCAAGACAATGAACCTGACGCTGCACGTCTGGCGCCAGAAGGGCCCGAAGGACCCGGGCGGCCTCGTGGCCTACCCGATGAAGGACGTCAGCCCGGACATGTCCTTCCTGGAGATGCTCGACGTTCTCAATCAGGGCCTCATCACAGAGGGGCGCGAACCCGTCGCCTTTGAGAGCGATTGCCGCGAAGGGGTCTGCGGCGCCTGCTCGCTCACCATCGACGGCGTCGCGCACGGGCCTCGCCGCTCGACGACGACGTGCCAGCTCCACATGCGCACCTATCACGACGGCGACGAGATCACGATCGAGCCGTTCCGCGCCGGGCCCTTCCCCGTCATCCGGGACCTGGTGGTGGACCGCAGCTCGTTCGATCGGATCATCGCCTCCGGAGGCTTCGTCTCGGCACCGACCGGCTCAGCGCCCGACGGCAACACGCTGCCGATACCCAAGATCGTGGCGGACCGCGCCATGGACGCGGCGCAATGCATCGGCTGCGGGGCCTGCGTGGCGTCGTGTCCGAACGGATCGGCGATGCTGTTCGTCGCGGCGAAGATCAGTCATCTGGGGATGCTGCCGCAGGGCCAGGCGGAGCGCGGCGAACGCGCGCTGAAGATGGTCGCGCAGATGGACAAGGAAGAATTCGGCGCCTGCACGAACACCGGCGAGTGCGAGGCGGTGTGCCCGAAGGACATCCCGCTCGAGTTCATCGCGCGCCTGTTCCGCGATTACGTCAAGGCCACCGTGACGGAGCGTCCCGCATCGAAGGCCGGCGGCGGCTCGGGGTAATCACAGCGCTCGCGCCTTCGCCCAAAACACGCGGCACGTCCACCGCAGCTGACCCTGAAGCCGCACGCGCGCCTGGCTCGTAAGGCAACGGCTCGGATGGAATCCGTCTACGAGCGCAGCGAGCGTCGAGAGCCGCGTGTAAATTGCGTGGGCGCGCACATTTGCCGTGACGCAATACGCCTTCCGCATGTGCGGACTCAGCAGCCGCGCGAACTCCCTATGCGTCATCCGCAGGATCCCCGGCGTACGCAGAATGTCGCGCCGGGCTGCGGCACGGATCCTGCTGAGCCCGTACAGCTTGGATGTTCCGAGCTGCTTCCAGCGTTCGACGATGAAGGGGGACTCCGCCGCGAGCGCAGCGAGCGCCGTGTAGTTCGCCGCCGCGCGCGTGTGTAGCTCGCATCGCTGGCGAACCCACTCCTGATACTGCCCCTTCACCTGCGCCTTTCCATCCAGCAGCACCCGGCCAAGCTCCAGGGCCTCATCGACCCCCTTCCGGGTGGAGCTCGCGTACAGGGCGCGGACGCGCGCCGCCAGACGTACTGCCTCCGTTGCATCGAGCACGGACGAGGGAAGAGAGAGCCGGCGCACCTTCTCCAGTCTCCCGGCTGTCGTTATCCGGATCATGCACACCTTTCCTTTCCGGAGCCAGTCGCTCCACCTAGGTGTGCATTCCGAGCGCAAAATTCACCGGGAAAATGACATTTTCCAGGCAGATTTTTCCAATTGTGACCGCTTCCCGATGAGAAAACGTTTTCCTTTTTAGAAGCTGACAAACCGGAACATCCCCGCCTCTTGATTCGCTCACGCAAGATGCTTATACTTCGGCTACCTAACCATTAGCCAGACGAAGCACATTGTTGAGCGGATCGACCTGCTCTTCGCGTCGGTGATGTCGCGATTCATCTCGATCCCTGCCCGGCAGCCCGCCAACGACGACTGCTCAATGGCGCGCATGCGTGTTCTCTGGATCGTCAACCACAAGGGGTCGACGACGCCCGGCGAAATCGCGTGCATCCTCTCGGTGTCGAAACCGACCGCCACCGAACTCGTGGATCAATGCGTCCGCGCAGGGCTTCTGGATCGCCGTCAGTCCGCGATCGATCGGCGACAGGTGATCGTGACCTTGAAGCCGAAGGCACACAAGGTCATCACGGACTTCGCCAAGCGACGGCTGGAGAAGTTCAAACGCCTGCTTAGCGTGGTCCATAGCGGCGACGCACGCAGGCTCGCAGACGCACTGGAGACGGTCAACGACATTCTTGCGAAGGGGGCGCCATGATGCGGGTCGCCGTCGTGATGCTCGCGTTCGTCGCGGGTTGCGCGAGCGAAGCGGAAGACCGCTGGCGCTACGAAAGCGTGCTGTGGGAGCACGAGCCGTCCATCACGTCGGCCGGCGATGCAAGGACGTCGCGCGACCGGATCGCGGCACAGTCCGAGCTCACGCTGGAGGACTGCTGGAGGCTGGCCGTCTACCGCACGGAGACGCTGGCACTGCAGGGCGAGGAACTGGTCAGGCTGCAGACGCAGTACGAGCAGGCGGTCGGCGCGATCCTGCCCCGGCTCAATTTCAAAGCGACGTACACCCGGCAGGAGGAATCCTCGAGCGGCGGCGCGAGCGGCTTCTCCAGCCCGCAGCGGACGCAGTACAGCTTCGCCTTGAAACAACCGATCTTCAGCGGCCTGCGCGAACTTCACGCGATGCGCGTAAACCGTGCGCTGCACGGTGCGCGAGAGGACGACCTCCGCCACGCGCGCGGGCGGCTGCTCGCCGACGTCGCCGACGCCTTCTTCGCCGTGCTCCAGGTCGATCGCGAGCAGGCAACGGTGCGCGACGCGCTCAAACTCGCGGAGGAGCGCCTGCAGGAGCTTGCCGAGCGGCAGAAGGTCGGAATGTCGCGCCGCTCCGAGGTTTTGGCGCAGGAGGCGGAGGTCGCCGCGACGCGCGCGGCGCTGGAGCGGTTGCAGGGGGTGCTCGTCGTCGCATGGGAAGCCCTGCAGTTCGTGACTGGAGTCGCCATGCCGCACAAGCTTGCGGACACGCTGCCGGAGCCGCACGCGCTCGACCCTGTCGAACGCTATCTCGAGCGAGCCATGCAGAATCGCCGCGACCTGCGCTCGCTACAGGCGCAATTGAAGGCAGCGGACGAGTCGATCGGCGTCGCCCGAGCCGGTTACTTTCCGACGGTCACGCTCGACGCGAATTATTTCCTGCACCGTCCCGGCTCGGGTGACGACGTCAATTGGGAAGCGATTATAGCGGCCGACGTACCTCTCTTTGACGGCATGACGACACAGGCAAAAGTCCGCGAGGCGACCTCCAACGTTCGCTCTGCGCAACTTCGCCTCGACGCGCAGACGCGGCAGATACGTCTCGCCATCAGCCGCGCTCATACCGCCGTCGAGACCCTGCGCATCGCGCTCGGTTCAATCGAGAAGCAGGTCGCGAGCGCGCAGGAGAATTACGACCTCGTCCAGGCGGAATACCGGCAGGGACTGGTTACCAATGTCGAGGTGCTTACGTCCTTCAATACGCTCCAGCGAGCCCGGCTCGATCGCGACCGCGCCCGCTACGACATACGATTCGCGGCGGTCATTCTTGAGGTCGAAATCGGCGTAGAGCCGGGAGGCGCGCGATGAAGCGGGCCCTCATGCTCACCATCCTCGTCGCGGGATGCACGAAGCCCGGAGACGCACCGAAGCCCTCCGGACCGCCGCAAGGCGCACGCAGGCCCAAGGTCAGCGTCGCCGCCGCGGAGCAGCGCGAGCTCGAGTACGCCATCGAGGCGGCCGGCAGCATCGAGGCGGCGGAGGAAATCAGCATCCCTGCGCGCGTCGGCGGGGTGCTGGACGCCGTCAACTTCAAAGAGGGCGACACCGTTGATGAAAAGACCGTGCTCGCCGAGATCGAAGTCGAACGCTTCCGCATCAACGTGTCGCGCGCGCAGGCCGATCACGACCGCGCGAAGGCGCAGGCGCAGCTCGCGGAAACGCTGCTCGCCAACCGCGTGAAGCTGCAGGAGGAGGGCGCGAAGCAGGGCAAGAACTGGGTGACGGAAGAGGAGCTGGCCACGCGACGTGCCGACGTCGAAAAGGCGAAAGCCGACGTCGGGCGCACGCAGGCCGATCTCGCGCTCGCGACGCGCGACCACACCCACTCTCGCGTTCATCCACCGCTCGCCGGCGTCATCAACGGCAAGCTCGTATCGAAGGGCGAATTCGTGAAGGCCGAGACGATCATCGCAACGATGCTGAACGTGAGCACCTTGCATGTGCGCTTCACGCTCCCTGAACTCGAAACGTCGCGCCTGGCTACGGGCCAGGAGATTCGATTCTCGATCCGTAGCATCCCGAATCGCGATTTCGCTGCGCGCCTCTTTTACCTCAGCCAGAAGGCCGACGCGACGACGCGATCCGTCGAATGCAAGGCCGAGATCCTGGAAAAGCACGAGCATCTGCGGACCAATCTCTTCGCCTCCGTGCGCATCGTCACCGGCAAGCAGAAGGGCGTGATGGTGCCGGAGCGCGCAGTCCTGTCGACGGAGCGAGGCTTCATCGTCTTTGTCCTCGATGGAGCGAAAGCAAAGTCGCGCGTCGTGAAGCTCGGCTTGCGGTCCCCGGACGGCGTCGAGGTTACCGAAGGGATTCAATCCGGGGACACCGTCGTCACCGACGGCGCCGCCGGCCTGCGCGACGGCGCGGACGTCGATATCGTCGGGAGCGGAAAATGAAGTCCATCGCCGACATCTCGATCAAGAATCCCGTCTTCGCCTGGATGCTGATGGCGTTCTTGATCGTCTTCGGCGCGATTTCCTGGTCGCGCCTGGGCGTAAGCCAGATGCCGGACGTCGACTTCCCCAACGTAAGCATCAGCGTTGGCTGGGAGGGAGCCTCGCCCGAGATCATGGAAACCGACGTCATCGACATCATCGAAGACGCCGTGATGAGCGTCCAGGGCATACGCGAGGTGACGGCATCCGCCCGCCACGGCCGCGCGTCCATCAACATCGAGTTTGAGCTCGACCGCAACATCGACGCGGCGGTTCAGGACGTGCAGACGAAGCTGGCCCAGGCCCAGCGGCTCCTCCCTCGAGACATAGATCCCCCCACCGTCTCGAAGCAGAATCCGGAAGACAACCCGATCATGTGGGTGTCTCTCTCCGGACACGTTCCGCTGCAGAAGCTCACCGATTACGCTCGCGATCACGTCAAGGACGCGTTCCAGACGGTCTCCGGCGTGGGCGAAGTGAGCCTCGGAGGCTACCTCGAGCGCAACCTTCGCGTGTGGCTCAAGCTCGAGGAGATGGAAGCGAGGCAGATCACCGTCGACGACATCCTCGCCGCGCTGAAGGCGGAGCACGTCGAGGTCCCCGCGGGCCGCATCGAAATGCGCGACCGTGAAATGAACGTGCGATCCGTTGGCGAGGCCCCGACCGTGCAGGAATTCAAGAATATCGTCGTGAGCTATCGCAACAAGTCGCCAGTGCTGCTCCAGCATGTCGCCGACATCGAGGATGGGCTCGAAGACAAGCGCCGCGTCGCGCGGGCGATGGGCATCCCATCGGTCGGCATCGGCATCCGGAAGCAGCGCGGATCCAACGCAGTCGCTGTTGCCGACGCATGCAAGAAGCGCATCGAGGAGATCCGCCCCACGCTGCCGTCGGGCATGGATCTTGGCGTCAACTTCGACAGCACCCAGTTCGTGAAGGACTCGATTCACGAGATCCAGTTCACGCTGGTCCTGTCCGTGATCCTCACGTCCCTGGTCTGCTGGCTGTTCCTCGGCTCATGGTCGTCCACGTTCAACATCCTGCTCGCGATACCGACGTCCATCGTCGGCTCGTTCATTTTCCTGTATTTCTTGGGCTTCACGCTCAACACGTTCACGCTTCTCAGCCTTTCGCTCGCGATCGGCATCGTGGTCGACGACGCGATCATGGTGCTTGAGAACATCTTCCGGCACCGAGAGAAGGGCGAGTCGAAAATGGTGGCGGCCAGTCGCGGCGCTCGCGAGATCACGTTTGCGGCGCTTGCCGCAACGCTGGCGATCGTGGCGATATTCCTGCCGATCGCCTTCATGCGCGGCCTGATCGGCAAGTTCCTATACCAGTTCGGCGTCACGATGTCCGTCGCGGTCATGCTATCGCTGCTCGAAGCGCTGACGCTCACGCCGATGCGCGCGTCGCAGATGCTCGAGACGGGCGAGCGCACATCGACGTTCGGCCTGCTCCTCGACCGCTTTTTCCACGGGCTCTCGCGCGGATACAGCCGCATGCTCGGCGCCGGCTTGCGGTGGAAGTGGGCCGTGCTCCTGATCTCAGCGGCCCTATTCGTCGGCTCCGTCTATCCTGTCATCAAGGGACACGTCCGCCAGGAGATCCTGCCGCGCCAGGATGCCGGTCGATTCATGGTCCGTTTCCAGACGCCCGTTGGGTCGTCGTTCGACTACACGGAAGCGCGGCTCGCCGACTGCGAGAAGTTCTTCGCGTCACGACCTGAGATCGATCGCTACTTCGGGTTCGTCGGCGGCTTCGGCGGCGGCGAAGTCGACACGGGCATCATGTTTGTGACCTTGAAGCCGCGCGACCAGCGCGGCATCGTGCCGCCGGCGACACACTCGCTTAGTCTGCACGAACTGCTCGACGTGACGCGCGGCAGGCTCAATTCGATCCCGGGCGTGCGCGCCTTCCCGAACGACATGGCGCTCTCCGCGCTCGGCATGCGCGGCCAGCAGGCGGGAATCGAGTTCGTGGTGCGTGGAAGCGACTGGGAGACGCTTGCCGATCACACGGACACCATCCTGGAAAAGATGCGCGAGACAGGATTGATGGTGGACGTGAACAGCAACTATCTGGTCGGCATGCCCGAGGTGAAGATCCTGCCGGACCGGGCGCGCGCCGCGGACGTCGGCGTCACGATGCAGACGATCGGCACAACCATCAGCGCGATGATCGGCGGGATCAGGGCGTCTAAATTCACGGACGGCGGTCATCGCTTCGACGTGCGCGTGCGACTGATGTCGGACCGCCGCTCGAAGCCGGACGACGTCAAGCGGTTGTACGTCCGGAATCGCGAGGGCGGGCTCGTGCGCCTCTCGGAGGTGGTGCACGTGCGCGAGCAGCCGACGATCCAGACCATCACGCGCCGCAACCGCCAGCGAGCGATCACCATCACGGCCAATCTGGCGACGGGCAAGTCACAGCCGGACGCCGTGCAGGCGCTGCAGCAGATCGCCGCGTCCACGCTTCCGAGCGGCTACGCCATTGAGTTCACAGGATCGTCGAAACTCTTCGACGACTCCAAGAGCGCGCTGGCGTTCGCGCTGGGCTTGGGCATCGTCATCGCGTACATGATCCTGGCGTCGCAATTCAATTCGTACGTGCACCCCTTGCTCGTTCTGCTGGCGATGCCGTTCAGCGTGACTGGCGCGATTGCCGCGCTCCTGCTCACGGGCGTCTCGATCAACATGTACAGCATGATCGGCGTGGTGCTGCTGATGGGGATTGTGAAAAAGAACTCGATCCTGCTTGTCGATTTCACAAATCAGCTCCGCGCCGAGGGCAAGACGACGATGGAGGCGCTTCGAGAAGCGTGTCCCGTGCGCTTGAGGCCCATCCTTATGACGTCGGTATCGACCGTCGCCGCCGCGATACCGCCAGCGCTCGCGGTGGGTGCCGGACTGGAAACGATGAGGGCGATGGCCGTCGTCGTGGTCGGCGGCGTCATCGTGTCTACGTTCCTGACGCTGTTCGTGGTGCCGTGCGCCTACGCTCTTGTGCCCGGTCGCGTCCGGGCGCGCAAAGAGCTGGCGGATCTTGAAGAGTCGCCCGTCGTTACTTCTTCAGCGCCTGCACTTCCTTCAGCAGCTCCTCCCACTGCTCTTTCTTGAGCTTGTATTCCTTGTTCACGTAGAGGATCGTCCCCGTCTTGTCGATCAGCACAAATGTCCGCACCATCCCCTTGTAGCCGTACGCCGTGTGCACGGCCTTGTCGGGATCGGCGATGAGATCAAACGGCAGCGTCAGGCTCTCGCAGA
Organism: uncultured Planctomycetales bacterium; assembly: GCA_964468745.1. Taxonomy (GTDB): domain Bacteria; phylum Planctomycetota; class MHYJ01; order MHYJ01; family JACPRB01; genus JACPRB01. The sequence continues at coordinate 14,757 of CAYXVY010000265.1, forward strand.
ATTTCTTGTGAGAGTCGGCGTCGTCCATCGACACTCCGAGGATGGCCGTCTCCGCCTCTTCAAACGTTTTGAAGCTGTCCCGCAGCTCCTTGAGCTCCTTCGTTCACCCTCCCGTGAAGTCCTTCGGATAGAACGCGAGCAGCACGTTCTTCTTGTCCTTGAAGTCCGCGAGCTTCACGTCGGCGCCCGCTTGGTTCTTCGCCGTGAACTCCGGCGCCTTTGAGCCCTTCTCGATCTTCGGTTCGTTCTGGATCATGAGCATCACCGTCAGTAGAAGAATCATGAGGCCTCCTTGCCCAGCGGAGACTCGGGGCACAGTCGCCGGAAGTTGCACGAACGGCACGCACGTGCGTCCGTCGTGACCGGGAACTTCGATTCGCTTGCGATGTTACGCTCTGGATCGTCCAGCAGCGACTTCATGGCCACGGCGCTCGCGGAGATGTCGACCCGAACCTGGTCGAGCCGTTCCTGCGTCATCTGGATCTCCGCCGCCTTGCCCGACGACAGGTTGTATTCGGTCGTCGTCACGTCCCGCACGTCCGCAGCCCATTTTTTGTGAAGCGCGTACGCCGTGTAGCAAGCGAGTTGCAGCGGATCGGGGGCGTCGTCGCGGCGGCCCGTCTTCCAATCGACGATTTCGACGGTCGTCTCGCCGCTTCGGAACGCAGCGTCCGGTTTCGCCCAGACCTTCACGCCGTCCAAGGGATAGCTGTCGAGTTCCTCGCAAGGCAGCCACTGCCCCGGCGGGAGCTTCGGCAGGAACTCGTGGTAGGGCGAGCGATAGTATTGAGCGACGCACGCGCGCATGTGCTCGGCCGCTTCCTTCCACTCGTCGTCCGTGACCGGCACGTCGTATTCGTGCTCGAAGAGCGCCAGGGTCTTCTTCGGGCGCTCGCGATACTTCTTTGAGCGGGATGCGGAGAAATCCGTGCGCATGGCGGCGAGGCTCTCATCCACCGCCTCACGCTCCGGGATCAGCCGGCCGCCGCGTGCGAATCCGAGGATCTTCTCAACGGTCTTGTGGACAACGTCGCCCACCCACATCCATCGCGTCTGCAGCTGCTTCAGGATGTACGTATCGCGTACGCGCCTGGGCGATGTCGCCTCCCAGCCGCCCCACGAGCCGTAGTAGTGGAACCAGTACTTGCGGCGGCATTCCGTGAAGGTACCCGCGCGGCTCTTGGACCAGCTAAACTCGTTCTTGAGGTCCACCGCGCACGATCATACGTGGGACGCGCCCGGTTCGGAAAGCATCGTCAGCGCCGACAGGGTGTATTTGAGGATCGCGAGGTGGAAGCCGCGTTGATCACTGGTCGCGGCCAAGCGCGGCACGCAGCCGCCGCACTTCGCCGCGCACGGACGCCACCTTCGGATCGTCCGGCGCGAGCACGAGGAACCGCTCCCAATCGGCGATCGCTCCCTGCGCGTCGCCTCGTTTCTTTCGCGAGATCGCGCGGTTGCAGAAGGCGGGGGCGGCGGTCGGGGCGATCTCGATGGCGCGCGTGAAGTCCTGGATCGCCCCGTCAACATTCCCCTGGTCCGCACGCGCCGTGCCCCGATTCGTGTACGCGTCGGCGTTCGACGGATCG
>CAYXVY010000266.1:0-14655 GCA_964468745.1 uncultured Planctomycetales bacterium
CCTTCCAGTCGAGCTCCGCGAGACCGCCCGCAACGGGACACGTCCATATGTCGCCGTGCCAGTCGAATGCGATGCGCTTCCCGTCGGGCGAGAGTGCGGGATGACGCATGCCGCGGATCCCGTCGTCCCGCGGATCCATCCCCATCGCCGTGGACGCGACGACGAGCGCGAACACGAATCGCCACATGAGCCACCCCCGCTGCACTGAATTTACGACTCCGGAGTGTACACGGAGGTTCGGCTGCCGTCGAATGCGCGGAGCCAGATGACGGGTCAAGCATCAGGCAGATACAACGTACTGGGAGAGCTTCGCGACGGTCCCGCTTCGCGCGCGTACCGCGCACGCGAACTGGAATCGTCGGACGAGGTCGCGGTTCACGTCTGGCCGCGCGACACCGTTCCCCGCGCGGTGCTGGTCTCCCTGCAATCGCGCTTCGCAGAACTTGCAACGCTTGAACATCCGCGGCTGCTCCGCTCGCGCGCCCTGCGGACCGACACGGACAACACCGTCTTCGAGTGCGATTATGTCGCAGGCGAGACGCTGGAGCGCGCCTTGGCCCGCGAGCCGCAGCTGCCGAGGGAGCGCGCCCTGGCGATCGCCGAGGATATTTTCGACGCGCTCGTGGCGCTGCATTCCAGCGGGCACACGCATGGGGCGCTGCGCCCGTCCACCGTCTGGATGGAGCGCAACGGACGCGTCCGACTCCTGGGCGCGGGTGTTGGCGCTCTCATCAGCGCCCACGCGTCCGGCGACGACTTCTACGGCGTGTTCGACCGGCTCGTGCCGGCAACGACGGAGCGCCTGCCACAGCGCGACGTGTTTGCCGCCGCCGCCCTGCTCTTCCACATGCTGGAAGGCCGCACACCGTACGACGGCGCGTCCGTCGGCGAGATGCTCGCCCGCATCCGCAGGGAGCGCTGGCCCCAGACGATTGGCGACGCCGTCAATCGGCTGTTCGCCCATCTTTCCCCGTGGAGCGACGACGACTCGCGGCCGGACGCGGCAACCGTGCTCGCCCTGATACGCGCAGCACGAACGGAGGCTGAGCAATGCGCGCCCGCGCCTGACACGACTGCATCGCTCCTCGACGAAGCCCCAGAGCCCGCGTCTTTGCAGCCGTCCCGCCGCGAAGCGTTCAAACACAAGGCGCGCGAAGTCGCTCGCCGCGTGTATGCAATCGTCACAGGTTCGGGCTGGCCGACGCTGGCCGCCGCAGCAGCGGCCGCGCTTATGGCGCTCCTTCTGGCCGGACCTTTCTTGGGGCGCACGCCTTGGTGGCTCGAGGCTCGGCGCACCGCGCAGGCGCTGCCGGCCGCCCTGCCCCTTCCGCCAGCTTCCTCCGCGCCCGCTTCGGCGCGCACGAACGATCCCGGCCCCGCTGCCGAGCCGGCGCCGCTGAGCGCATGGCAGAGAACCCGCGAGGAGATCGTCGCCCTCGCGGAGATCGGCGATTACCCCGCAGCCCTCGCTCTTCTGCGCGACAGCAAAGCCGCGGCGGATGAGCTCTCAGAAGAACGGAATGCCATTTTCGCGCGCGCGGAAGCTCGATTCCGCGAGGCCAGCGAACGCACGCGACGCCTCGCCACGCTCGGACTGCTCGAGGAGGCGAATCGCGAATGGAATCAGCTGGAGCCGCACTGGCCTGCGTTCGAAATGCGCTCGCGCGCGGTGCGCGAGCAGGAGATCCTCCTCGAACTCGCGGCTGCGGCGGACACCGTGCAGCGGAACGCAGACGGGCAGCGCACTCGATCCAATCTCAAGGCGGACTTTGAGCGACTCGTCACGCGGTGCCTCGTCCGCGACGACGGGACTGTGAGCGAGTTGCTGCAGGCTATTTCCGCGCTTCGCGCAGGAGCGAGCAGCGTCGCATGGGAAGAGATGCGCCAGGACGCCGAGGCCCTGGCCCAGATCGTGCAGGCTGAACCCGAGCTCATTACGGCCACGGCCGCCGCCCTGCGACGCAAAGCCAAGACGCTCCCGATCGAGACGTTCACGACACGCTTCGGCGCAGGCGTCGTCGCGGAATTCGGCACCGCGGCCCTGATCGTCCGCCGCAACGATGGGACTCGCGACTCCCTGCCGCTCTCCCGCCTTACGCCGCGCGAGCGCTACGACCTCGTCTCAACGGTGCACGACAGCCCCGAAGGCATACACAGCCTCGCGATGTCGATCCTCGCCTTGCGGGCGCGGGTCTTCGATGCAGCCCGCACTCACTTGTGGAAAACCGACGGTATCAACGACCTGATCCGCGCGAACCGCATCGTGCGGCGCGCCGTAGAGGAGGCAACCCGATGAAAGACACCTTTCAGCAGATCAAGCGCGCACGCGACCTCATGATGGACGAGATCAAGAAGGCCATCATCGGCCAGGACGAGGCCATCCTTCAGATTCTCGCCGCGGTCTATTCGAACGGCCACTGTCTGCTGGTGGGAGTCCCCGGGCTCGCCAAGACGACGATGGTCAAGGCGGTCGCGCAGGCGATGGCGCTCAAGTTCAAGCGCGTACAGTTCACGCCCGACCTCATGCCGAGCGACATCACGGGGACGAACATCCTTCAAGAGGACACTCCGGGCAAGCGGCAGTTCCAGTTCATCGAAGGGCCGCTCTTCGCGAACATCGTCCTCGCGGACGAAATCAACCGCACTCCGCCGAAAACGCAGTCCGCGCTGCTCGAGGCGATGCAGGAGCGGCAGATCACGGTCGGGCGCGAGACGTATCCGCTCCCCTCGCCCTTCTTCGTGATCGCCACGCAGAATCCCATCGAGCAGGAGGGAACGTACCCGCTGCCCGAGGCGCAGCTCGACCGGTTCATGTTCCAGATCGACATCGGGTATCCGCCGGTGCAGGACGAGGAGGAGATCTACTCGTTCGCCAGCACGGGCAGGACGGCGGAACCGAAGGGCGTGCTCACGGCGAAAAACGTGCTGGATATACAAGCGGCCCTCGGACATGTGGTCGTCTCGAAATTCGTCGTCAGCTACGTCTCCCGGCTTGTGCGCGCCACGCGACCCGCCGACGCCGCATCTCCCGCCTTCATCAAGAAGACGGTCGAGTGGGGCGCGGGTCCTCGCGCGGGCCTCTACCTGATCAGCGGCGCTCGCGCGTTCGCCGCCATGGAGGGACGCCCCTACGTATCCTGCGCAGACATCAGGCGCGTCGCGATTCCGGTGTTGAAGCATCGGATCAGCACCAACTTCCAGGCGCAAATGGAAGGCATCGACTCGACGAAGATCGTCCAGAAGCTGCTCAGCACCATCGAGGAGCCGAAGGTCCCCAAGTACGAGGAGCCCGCCGCCGCGGCGACTCCCGAGGTGACGGCGTGAGGCGGCGTGCCGCGGGCATCGTAAGCGCAGCGCTGCTGCTCATCGCGCTCGTCGTCCCTTCGACGGGCGTCGTCGGTCAGGATCGCAAGGGCAGCACGCTGCAACCGAAATGGCAGTACAAGATCCAGGAACGCGTCTACCTGGGCTCGCCGTCCGGTTGGCATAGTTCGCTGCCGTGGCTCGTCTCTTCTCCCGCCATCGGCAACCTGGGATATGGCACGGAGGACCTCGAGATCGTGACGGGAACCGAGGAGGGGTACTTCGAGTGGTTCCCCAACGGCGCCGACTCCGGTCGCTATATCGCGCTCGACTCGCACGGCCGTCATCTCTGGACGTACCGGACTCAAAACAACGCAGGCCGCGCGGCCCCCGCTCTCGCCGATATCGACGGAGACGGCGCCCTCGAATGCATCGGCGGCTCCACCTCAGGCTGGATGGTCCACCTCTTTGACGGCAAGGGGGCCCGACGCTGGCGCTACGAAGTGGCGAACCAGGCGAATGTGCTCGCCCCTCCGGCCGTTGGCGAACTCACGGATCACCCGGGACTGGAGGTCGTCGCGGTCACGCTCGACGCGGCCATCTACTGCATGACGTGCGACGGCAAACCGCTCTGGAAAACTCCCTCGCCGGGCCGATTCAAACATGGCGCCGCCGCAGGGGCCGCCATCGCCGATGTGGATGGCGACGGAAAGGCCGACGTCGTCGCCACGCTCCCCGGCGCGCCGGTGCGCACGCTCTGCCTCGACGGCGCCTCAGGCAAGGTCAAGTGGGCTTCCGTCAGCGAGCGAGTGAACGCCGAAGTGACGATGGCCGCGCCCGCGATTCTGCCCAAGGCGGATCCCTGCTGGAAGCAGGCGGCCCTGGGCCGCGAGGGCGGCGAAACACGCATCATCACCGGCGCGGGCAACGAATTGCGCTGCCTCTCCGGCGCCGACGGCCGCGTTCTGTGGACCTACACCTCGACCGGCATGATCGCATCGAGTCCAGCCATCGGCGACGTCGATGGCGACGGCGCTCCCGAAGTCGTCTTCGGCGACGGCCGCGGGCTCACGTGCCTCAACGCGTTCAACGGCAAGAAGGAATGGCGCTTCGAGACGCAGGGCAACGTCTACTGCTCGCCGGCGTTGGCGGATCGGTCGTCGTCCGGCGCACGCCGCCTCGAATGGCCCATGGCGCGCCATGATGCCGCACGCACCGGCTTCTACGGCTATCAGCGCGGTCCACTCGCAGTTTACTTCGGCGCCGACGACGGCTACCTCCGCGTGGTGGACGGCCGAACCGGCACCGAGATCGACTCGATGTTCATCAAGTTCCCCGATCTCGTCATCCAGTCCGGCAACCATGGAGCACTCCCGTTCATGTCCTCGCCCGCGGTTGCCGACATCGACGGCAACGGCACGCTCGAGATCGCGTTCACCCTTGTGGATCGCGTCTGGTGCATCGAGGACAAGATGAGCAACGTGCCGCGATACAAGCAGCCGCTGCCCCCCTCAAACCTCACCGTCGAAGGGACCAAGCGCAACACGGCGCCGTCAAAAAACAACTTCGCACTCGCCCAGGTGATTCATCCGGGCGGCTGGAATCCGACGGTGCCCGTGCATCAGAAGCTGCTCGACGAGCTGACGAAGCGAGCCAATCTGACGGTGATGAACGAAATGGCGCCCGTCTCGCTGCGCGACGACGACATCACCCGCTATCCGTTCCTCTACGTCACAGGCCACGAAGCCGCGGTTTTCATCGACTCTGAAATCGCACGGTTGAAGGGGCACCTCGAACGGGGCGGCTTCATGTTCGCGGAGGCGTGCTGCAACGCCGAGGGATTCGAGAAGTCGATCCGCCTGCTCGCTGAAAAGCTCGCGATGGGGACCTTCGACCGCATCCCCAACGATCACCCGATCATCACCCGGGTATACGACATGCGGACGATCACGCTCAAGGGCAAGAAGGTCGCGCCCGAATTCTGGGCGCTCAAGCGCAACGACCGCATCGTCCTGCTCTTCACGAATCACGACCACGGCTGCTCCTGGGGCAACCCGTGCTGCACGAGCGGGTGCAGCGGCGTCGCCAGCGAGGACAGCTATCGCATGATGACCAACATCGTCGCTTACGCGCTGTTGGAGTGACCCATGGAGCAGATCAAGTCCCCCGCGTCGTACCTGAAGCCCGAGGTCATCCGCCAGATCGAGCGGCTGGACCTGAAGGCGAAGTACATCATCGAGGGGTTCATCTCCGGCCTGCACGGAAGCCCGTTCCACGGTTTCTCCGTCGAGTTCTCCGAGCACCGCAAGTACGAGCGGGGGGACGAGATCAACACCATCGACTGGTCCGTCTACGGCCGCACCGACCGCTACTACGTGAAGAAGTTCCGCGCCGAAACGAACATGCAGTGCCACCTCGTCGTCGACGCAAGCCCGTCGATGAACTACTCGACGGGCGGCATCACCAAGTTCGATTACGCCGTCGGCATCGCCGCCGCCCTCGCGTACCTCATGATCAAGCAGAACGACCCTGTCGGCCTCATCACGTTCGCGGATCGCGTGAACAGCTACCTGCCCCCCCGCGCGAAGCGCAGCCACCTCTTCGCGATCTTGCAGCACCTCGCGAACCTGAAACCCACCGGCCAGACCAGCGTGGGCGATTCGCTCCACGAGATCGCCGAGATCATCAAGCGCCGAAGCATGGTGATCATCTTCTCCGACCTGCTTGAGGAGCCCGATTCCATCGTACGCGCGCTCCACCACCTCGCGTTCAAGCGGCACGACATCATCCTCTTCCACATCATGGACCACTCGGAACTCACGCTGCCCTTCGACGACCTGTGCACGTTCACCGACATCGAGACGCACCAGCGCCTCATCGCGGATCCCGCCGCGGTCCGTCGGCACTACCTCGACGCGTTGAACGAACACATCGAGACGCTCCGTGCGCGGTCGGGCGAGGCACGCATCGACTACACGCTGCTCGACACGACAACGACGTACGACAAGGCGATCTCCACGTTTCTGCTGAACCGCAAGGCGAGGGCGTGATGGAACTCATCAACGCCGGGCTGCTGGGATTCGCCGCGCTGGCGGCCCTGCCGGTCATCATCCACCTGATGCAGAAGCCCCGGCCGAAGTCGCAGCCGTTCCCCAGCCTGATCTTCCTCCAGCATTGCGCGCGGCGAAGTCGCGCCCTCTCGAGACTGCGCGATATCCTCCTCATGGTGCTGCGCGCCGCGGCCGTCGCGGGCATCGCGTTCGCGCTCGCCCGTCCCCGACTCGCCGGCGCGGCACAGGCAGGCGACGACGGGGTGGCGGCCGCGATCGTCGTCGACGACTCCTTCCGCATGCGCTACCACGATTCAGGCATCGCGCGCTTCGATACTGCCCGCTCACGCATCATGGACGTGCTCGCCACGCTTCCGCCCGGCACGCCGACGGCACTCGTGCTCGCGTCCGGCGAATCGTCCGTCCTCCTGCCGGATCCCGCGCCTCTGAGGGGAGAGGTCCTCCGAATCCAGGCCGGCGAACGATCCGAACCGCTGCTCCCCGCCATCCTCGACGCCGCGCGGATCCTCGAGGACGAACCCTCGCGCCGTCACGAAATTCACGTATTCACCGATCTTTCGATCTCCGCGTGGACAGGCGCGGCGCCCCAGTCACTTCAGGCCCTGCAGCGCACGACCATCTACGTGCACGACGTCGGCCGCGAGAAGCCGCACAATTTCGCGGTCACCAAGGTCGAGATCGTCCCGCGCGCACCGCAGGCTGGACGTCCTATCGAAATCGTAGCCACCGTCGCGGCTTGGGGCGAAGGGGGCAACGTCACCGTCGCCCTGCAGTACGGCGATCAGCGTCTCGAACGAGTCGTGGCAGTTGCGGCGGGAGACAAGGCGGTCCTCCGCTTTCACGCGGTTGCGCCTCATACGGCGGTCGCGCACGGCATGGTGCGCCTCACAACACCCGATCCGCTGAGCCTCGACAACGACCGGCACTTCGCGGCGCCTGTCAACGCATCGATCCGCGCGCTGATTCTCGAGGCGCCTGACGCCATACCGTACGCGTCGTTCGCACTCTCTCCCCCCTCGCTCACGCAGCACCGGCCGATCCTTGCGACCATCGCCACGTCTCCAACCAGCCTGCGTGACCTCGATGCCGCCGTCGTAACGGATCCGGCCACGCTGACTTCCGATCACGCCCACATGCTTGCGGATTTCGCGCGCCAGGGGGGCGGATTGATCCTCTTCTCGAGCACCCTCCCCGCCGCCCTCGCCACGCTCGCGAGTGCGGGCCTCGCGCCTGTTTGCGAGCCCGGCCCGACCCTCGCAGATCCCCTGCGAATGCGCGACGACTCCTCCGCACAAGTTACCCTTCCGGGATTCCGCGGCGGCCGGAACGGCGACCTGTCGGGCCCGGAGTTCACGCGGCGCCTCACGGTGAAGGCCGACGCCCGCTGGCGCGCGATCCTGAATTTCACGGACGGCGCCCCCGCCGCCCTCGAAGCCCAGATCGGTCGCGGCCGCATCGTCTTCTTCCCCTTCGCGATCGACGGCGGAACCGATCTTGCCAAGCGCCCGTGCTTCGTCCCGCTCCTGCACGAGCTCGTCCGCCGGGTCGGCGCCTCGGCCGCGGCCTCCGACGCCGACGCTCGTTGCGGCGTGCCTGTCATCCTCGATCTGCAGCAGCGGGCTACCGAGACCAGCGGAACGCTGACCAACCTCGCGTCCGGCGCGCGCGAACCCCGAACGATTGATGTCGGCGCACGCGCGCTGACCGTCGCCCGATCGCTGCCGGCGGGCCGATATGCCGTCGACTATCGAGCGGAGAGCGGTCCCCGAACCCGCGCGTTCAGCGTGAATGTGGATCCCGTCGGCGGCGACACCACGCGCACCGATGCCGACGGCATCCGAAAGATCCTCGCGGGAGCCACGGTCCTTTTCACGTACGAGCAGGGCGCAGCCGCGCGGGTTCGAGAGAACCGTGCGGGGCGCGAGCTCACGACGAGCGCGCTGATCGCCGTCGCCATCCTTCTTCTCGCCGAAGTCCTGATCGCGAGTCGCGCATGACGGAATTCGCACTTGATCCACGCATCCCCGCGGCGCTCATCGCGCTGCTTGCGGCGGCCTTGCTCGGCGGGGCGTTCTACTCGCTCCACCGCGCGCGCACCCGCGTGCCGCTCGCCGTACGCGGCGGCATCATGCTTCTGCGAGCGATCGCGGTGCTGGCGCTCGTCGTTGCGCTGCTCGGCCCGTCGCACGTGACCCGCGACGAGGTGGTGATCAAGACCCCCGTGCTCCTCCTCGCGGACGCGTCCTCCAGCATGACCCTGCGCGACACTGCCGGCGGATCCTCCCGCCGCATCCAGTTCCTCGAGTGGACGCGTGAGAACGAATCGCTGCTCGCCCGCGCTCGCGAAACGTGCGACCTGATGGCCTTCGACTTTGCGCGCGACATCACGCCGGCGCCCGAGTGGACGGATCGCGCGGACGGCCGTATCACGGCGATCGGCGACGCGCTCGCGGCCGCTATGAAGCGGACGCGCGGACGACCCGGGGCGTCGATCGTTCTCTTCTCCGACGGCCGCACGACGAGCGGCTCCGACCCCATCCGCGCCGCTACGCAGGCCGCCGATCGCGGTGTGCGGATCCACACGGTCGCCATCGGCTCCGCCAACAGCGCCACGGCGCGCGATCGCCGCGTCAACAACCTGGTTTGCCCCAGCGTCGCGCAACTCGACGCGTCCTTCCCGATCAACGCCTACATCTCCGCACTCGGCGACAAGGGCGCAACCTTCACCGTGACGCTGCGCATCGACGACAAGGAGGTCGAATCCCGCGACCTCATCGCCGATCAGGAATCGTTCTCGACGAAATTGTCGTTCATGTACACGCCGCGGAAGTCGGGCGAAACCGTTGTGCGCGTGACCGTGGGCGTCGGCGACGGTGAGCAGGATACATCGAACAACGCGATGCAGACGGTCGTCCGCGTGGCGCAGAAGGAACTGCGCATCCTCTATATAGACGGCAAGCTGCGCTGGGACTACACGTTCCTCCGCCGCGCTCTTGCGCAAATCCCCGGCGCGCATTTCCAGACGGTGAACCTGTTCACCGGCGTGAAGGCGGATGCGCCGACCCCCGAAAGCCTGGCGAAGTACAACGTCCTGATCCTGGGCGACGTGCCGGCGCGCCTCCTCGGCGACGAATTCCTGATCGCCGTTGAGGAAGCCGTCCGCGAGCGCGATCTCGGCGTTCTCTTCCTCGCCGGACCGAGCAACCTGGGAATGGACGGCGGATACGGCAGCACGAAACTCGCAGCCGTCCTGCCTTTCGAGTGCGCACAGGCGACACCGCCGGAGGAGAAACCGACCACGGTCCGCGTCACGTCGCAAGGCATGAGCCACTTCGCAATGACTCTCGAGAAGGACTACGGACAAAACGTCGCGTCGTGGAAATCGATGCCGAAGCTCGAGACGCTCGCGAAGGTCGGGCCCATCAAGCCCGCGGCGACGACGATAGCGGACGCTGAGAGCGGTGACCCGATCCTCGTGGCGCAACCCTACGGCAAGGGGCGGGTGCTTGCGTTCCTCGCGGAGACGTCGTGGCGCTGGGCGCTCGAGAGCGAGGCCACGGCGGAGAAATACCGCCGCTTCTGGCATCAGTCGATCCTCTGGCTCGCGAAGAAGGACAAGCAGGCAAGGCGCATCTCGATCGATCTGCCGCGCTACCTTTACCTCGCGGGCGACGGCGTCGACGCGACGATCTCCGTCGAGGATCCTCCGGGCACGCCGGTGGCCGACGCCGCCGTCGACCTGCTGGTCCAGGGACCCGACGCCTCCGCCCCGGCGACGCGCGCGTCCTATTACGGCGGCGCCTATCACGCAACCATCACCCCGAACGAGCCGGGCGAGTACACCATCACCGCCAGCGCACGCAGCAAGGGCGATGATCTCGGACGAGCGGCGGCGCGATTCCTCGTCGTGGCCCCGGATTCGGAACTCGACCAGCCGGCTCCATCCCCCGAAACCCTGCAGGCCATCGCCGTCGCGAGCGGAGGATCGTTCCGGCCCCTGGCCGAAGCCTCCCAGACCCTCGAGCAGATCCTGAAGGACTCCCCGCCGACGCGGACCGAGCGCGTGCACCGCCGCACCCTCTGGGATCGTGCTTGGCTCATTCTGCTGTTCGTGGCCGCCCTGAGCGTCGAATGGATGATGCGGAAAGCGAGCCGGCTGCTGTGAGATCGAAACTGATCCGCGCGATGCTCGACGACGTAAAGCGCCGGCTGAAAGCACTCGAGGCCGCGACGCTGCTCCTCTCACTCGCCACGTTCACGATCGTCTTCCTCTCGACGGAGATGCTGCTCGATCGCGCGCTGCTGCTCGATCGCGGCCTGCGCATCGCCGCGTTCTGGGGATACCTGATCGTGGCCGCCGCCACCGTCCTGCTCATCCTCAGCATGGCGGCGCGCCCCATCAGCGATCTCTACGCCGCGCGGCTCGTCGAACGCCACCACCCGTCGCTCCAGCAGAGCCTCATCACCTATGTGCAGATGCGAACCGGCGACGCCGACGGAAGCACCTACGCGCTCGAGTTGATCGAAGAGCGCCTCGTCCGCGACATCGACGGTGTCGACATTCGTCCGATGGTGCGCAGCCGCCTGATGGCGCTCGCCGTCACGGGCGCCCTGGCCTGCATCGTCTTCGCGGGCACGTCGGTTGCGGTCGCGGGACGCGGAGCGTGGATTTGCTTCCAGCGGGCCGTCCTGCCACACCGGCAGATCGCGCCGCCGACGAAGACGCGCATCGTGGAAGTCACCCCGGGCGATTTCGTCGCGCTCATCGGCACCGACGTGCAGATCCGCGCTCGCATCGAAGGCGAATCGCCGGCGGAATCGCGCGTGTACTTGGCGCACGAGGAGGGTACCTGGTATTCGGTCCCGCTGCGCAGCGTGGCCGGCGTGTGGACCGCGACTCTGCCGGGCACTCTCGGCTCGTACCGCTACTTCCTCGCGACGAGCGAGTCGCGCTCGGACCTCTTCAACGTCAAGCTCGTGCCGCCTCCCGTGCTGACGAACGTCTCCACGACTCTCGAACTCCCGAGCTACACGAGACTCGGCACGAAGACCGTCACGGGCGGCGACATCGAGACCCTCCCCGGCACGTATGTCGTGCTACGCGGCACCGCCAACCGGAAGCTGAAGTCGGCCGCGCTCGTCTTCGATCACGGCGAGCGTATCGCGATGAAGCTGACTCACGAGGATCGGGCGATGGCGGAATTCGTTGCCACACGCGACGGCTCGTACCGGATCGAACTCGAGGACGATTTCGGCCTCGTGAATCCGTCGCCGCAGGCGTTCAGGCTCGCCGTCCGACCCGACCGTGCACCGAACGTCGTCATCGCGGCGCCGCAGCCGATCCATGAAATCGCTCCCGACGGCGAGGTCGAGCTGATCGTCGATGCCGTGGACGACTACGGTCTGGCCGATCTCGCTATCGTGGTTCGCGCCCGCGGAGGCAAGCCGACGGCGACCACGCTCCCGCTTTCGCCCGACGGGCGTGTCCGATGGACGCTGCGCGCGAAGGATTCCGGCCTCGGTACAGGCGATTCACTTCTCTACTTCATTCAAGCGCGCGATCGCGCGTCGCCTCAGAACGAGTCGCGCAGCTCCATCCATGTCCTCCACTGCCGATCGAGGGGCGGCGACTCGCTTGCGCCACACGAGCCGCTGCAGAAGACGCTTCGCGACCTCGCCGCCGACGAGAATGCACGCAAAGAGTTCGGCCTCGAAACGCAACTCGAAAGCGCCAAGCCCCCGCCCGCACTCATTCCACCGGAAACGCTGCGCAAGCTCATCGAGGAGCAGCGCAAGCTGGCCGACAAGATCCGCGAGCTCGGTCCCACGGGCGAAGAGGAACTGAAGCGGATGCGCGACGCGGTGCAGCAGCTCGCGAAGGCGCAGGCTTCAACCCGCGATCAGTCGGCCGAAATCCCCACGCGCGGTGTTCAGAAGCAGCAGGAAATGGCGCAGGCCGTCGCAGGCCAGCTCAGGGAGCAGATCCAGCGCGCACAGTCGATCCGCCGCGATCTTCAGGCGCTGGCACAGCGCGAAAAGACATCGTTCGCCCGCCGCAAGGCGATAGAGGAAGCCGCCAAGGCGCTCGAGGCCGCATCGCGGAAACTCAAGGAGGCTGAGAGCGCGCTGCAGCGCGACTCGATCGGCGAGTCCACCTATCAGCAGACCGATGCCGCCAAGGATCTGCAGGCGGCGCTGGACGCGCTATCAAATCAGCTCTCGGCGGCGATGACCGAGGACGACCGCAAGACGGCCGAAGCCCTCGCGAAGATCGAGAAGATGCTGCGCGAGCGCACCGAAGAGCTTCGAAAGAAGGCGACTCCGGAAGAGGACGCAGCGCTGCGCAAGGCGGCGGAAGCGATGCGGGGCGCGCAGCAGGCGCTGGAGCAGACGCAACCGGACTCCGCCGAAGACTCCGCCGACGAGGCTGCCGAGAGTCTGGAGCAGGCGCAGAAGCCCGCGCAGGCCGAGCAGGAGCCGTTGAAGGCGCCCGAGGAATACGCCGTCGCGCTCGTCGAACGCCTGCGACGCGTCCTGACGAGCCAGCGGGAGATCAACGTCGAGACGAATGAACTGTCGCGTCGCGCCGGGCTGATGACGACCGAGGACCAGAAGAAAATCCGCGCCATCGGAGTGCAGGAGGATGAGCTCGCCGGCAAGATCGACGAAGCGCATCGCTCCATTCTCAAGGAGGCGCCTGGAACATATCTGTGGGCGCTGGCGACCCTCCGCGGCGACCTGTGGGAGGTTGCGGAGATGCTCACAGCCGCGCACCGCCTCGATGACCACGTCAAGGGCGTGCAGCAGCGGATCGAGCGACGCCTCGTCGAGCTCATTGACGCGCTGAAGCCCCTGCAGGGGGGCGGGGGCGGCGGTGGAGGAGGCGGCGGCGGGAAGGCCCCGAAGGTGGGGCTCAAGGCGCAGCTCACGTTCCTGCGCTCCATGCAGCGCGATCTCGAACAGCGCACTGCGGCGGTACGCGCACGCTTGGCGGCACGCGGCACGGATACCATTTACGCGATGGAAAGGTTTGGGCTCGATCGGCTGCTGCAGGAGCAGGACGACGTCCGGCGCCTCACGCTCAAACTCGCGGAGGAATTGAAATGATGCTCTCCGCCGCAATGATCGCCGCTCTCGCCTGCGCGCAGGACGGGCTGTCCGATCTGCTCGAACGGCTCGCCCACGCCATGGACGACGCCGTTCTTCAGATCCACAAGGCGGCGCGGAAGGGTCCGGAAAAGCCGATCGAACATCTCGACCGGGCTCTCGAGGATCAGCGCGAAGTGCTGCAGGTGCTCGACGAGTTGCTCAAGGATCTCGAGAACGCGCCCGGTTGAAAGTCCGGTTGAGAACACGGGCCCGGTTGATCGGGCTCGAAGGGCGGATCCGGTTCCGGATCCGGCAGCGGCAGCGGCCCGGCGGGCGGCGGAGCGCAGGGCTCCGGCGGCGGCAAGGGCCAGGGCTCCGCGCAAGGCGGCCAGCCGAGCTCCGGCCAGGGACAGAGCGGAAAGCCGGGGTCCAGTCCTACCGGTGGCATGCCCGGCAATCAGTCGGGGAATCCCTCCTCGGGCGCGCCGTCCGGCGATTCCGCCCGCTCGCAGAAGGGGGATCGTCCGATTCAACAGCCCGCCAAGGGAGACGATCTGCCGCAAGGCGTGCGCGATGCCGAGCGCGTCGCTCGCGAACTTGTCGACAAGGCCCAGGTCGGCAGGGTTTCCGCCCAGGACCTCGCCCGCATGGGATTGTCGCTTCCCCAGCTCCAGCAGTTCCTCGCGGACGTCGATCGCGCCCGTGCCTCGAAGCAGCCCGCAGCCGGCGGCAACGGCTCGACTCCTACCCCGACGTTCGCCGATCTTATCGACGAGATGAACCGCTCGATCAAGACGGCGAAGAAGGCGGACACGGGAACTAACGCGACATCCTCAGGCGCGGGACACGGATCGCTGCGCGGCGTGCTCGACGCGATCCGCGAAACCGTGGACCTGCAGTACCAGGACATCCTCGAGGAGTACTACCGCAGTCTCGCGGATCCGAAGTATCGGCGGAAGAGGTAGTGCTGAGTTATGGGTTTTGAGTTCTGAGTTGCGACTCGCACCTCAATACTCATCTCCCACAACTGATCACTCTTCACTCACAACTCACTACTCGACTTTCTTCCGCAGCAGGATCTTGATCTCGCCGTCCATGCCGGCGGTCGCGAGGCGCTCGCCGTCCGGCGCCCACGCCACGCTCGTCACGTCGTCCAGGTAGTTCTCGTTCTTGTACACCTCGACGCCATCCT
>CAYXVY010000267.1:0-16063 GCA_964468745.1 uncultured Planctomycetales bacterium
GCGATCGTCGCCGGCCGCGACGCGGTGATGAAGAAGCTGGACGAGGGGGAGCAGGGGATATCGATGGCGATCGAGCGCCAGACCAAAAACTATGACATCCGCACGCAGCGCGGCGTTCTGCGGCTCGCGCGTGCCGTAATTCGCTCGTTCGAGCGGGTGGATCCGCGCGAGGACTGCAAGAACGCGCTGGAAGACTTCGATCGAGCGGCGGAATTGCGGCCGGAGAGCACGCACGCGCGCATCAATCGCGCGAACCTGCTGCTGTTCAGTGGGCGGTTTGCCCGCGATCGAGGCAAGGACATATCGCCGATCTTCAAAATGGCGATCGAGGATCTGACAACGGCGATCAAGTACGACGAGAGCTTCAGCGCCGCGTTCCACAATCGCGGCATCGTGCACTTCTACATCGGGATGGAAGTGGCGAAGAGTCGCGGCGATCCGAAGGAGCATTTCTTCCAGGCGATCGACGACTTCACGATCGCGGCGCAGCTTGAGCCGACGTATGCGTACGTCTTCAAGGACCTGGGCGTCGTGAAGGTCGCACTCGCGAAGCACCTGCTGGCGCAGGGCGAGCGCCCTCGCGATCTGCTGGAGCAGGCGGTGGAGCACCTGACGCGCGCCATCAAACTTCAGTCACGACTGCAGGGGGCGTACTTCGAGCGCGGCATGGCGAATTTCGCACTGAAGCGGTTCGAGGAGGCGATCCAGGACTGGATGCGCTGCATCGACCTGGACCCGAGCAAGCGACGGCAGGTTGAGCCGTATCTTGCTGAAGCTCGGGCGAAGCTGAGCGCGCAGAAGGGGCGCGAGAGCGGGCGTCCGTGAAGGTGCGGGTGAAACGTCTGCTACTATATGTATTCGAATAGTTGAATACACGCGTCGGCTAAAGCATGCCCCGCACGCTCGCCCCCGGCACCTTGCGCCGCCCTCGTAGTCACCGCTAGCATATCGGCACAATGAAGTGCATCGGTTGCACGGATTCGTGCGATGGCTTCGCTGTCATCCCTGGCATCGGGGAGACTGGCGAGATCCGTTTCTATTGCGACCCCTGCGCGCGGCGCGACAGGGTGAAGATGCGCTACTGGGACGGGCGCGACCTCGACATCGGTGGACACAGGGACGATCCGGACCTGGGAAAGTCCTTCGGCCACCTCGTGCTTTCGTTCGAGGATGTCGGCCGCATGCGCCCCCAGGACATATCGTCAGTCCTCGACTGGCTGGAGGATGCAGAGATTGCTTCTGCGCTCGTCGGCAGCCCGCAAAGCATCCACGAGCGCGTGCTGCGGGGACTGCGCGCGGACCGACAGAAGCGGGTGCGCGAGATTCTCACCACCGGTCGCGGCCTGCGCGACCCGGGAGCGGCGCGCGAGTCCTTCGTTCTGACCGTTCGGAAGCTCTAGGATTCAACGGCTAGCCACTACTCGCACTGCGACTCAGCGATCGTAGTCCTCATCGAAGATCGCCTTGCGCCAGCGAGCCTCAAGCTTCGTCAGGTCGATCTTTCCGAAGACGCCATCGAAAGCCTGCTGCTCCGATTTCCCCTGCATCAGCTCCTCGAAGTACCGGTCGAGCAGGCTCTTCTGGCCTGTCTTGATCAGGTAGTAGATGAGCGACCATGAGCTCCCATAGTGCCACGCCCCGTGCCGGCGAAACGTGTTTCCGTCCATCAGGATCAGGTCCTTGATGCGCGGCAGCTGCTTGGAAATCAGCAGAAACTTCGCGGTCATGTGCCGCTCTTTGTTGAAGCGAGGCTCATCCGCGGTGGACTTCTCGAAGTAACTCGCGTACCCCTCATTCAACCAGATCGGGCACTGGTCGATAAAATAGTCGATGTACTGGTGCAGTCCCTCGTGGGTCATGGTCTCGTGAATGTCCGGCGCATTCCAGCCGACCAGTTCCTTCGTCAGCGGCATGTAATAGGCGAGCACTTTTCCGTACGGGCCGGAGGGCTCGCTGCCCGTGACGCGGCGGTAGTAACCGAAGAACTCGCTCTCGCTGGAGAAGATTTTCACATGAAAACGGAGCGCTTCGTTTTTCTTGTACGGGAACACCTTGACGTAGTCGCGGTAGACCTTGTCCATGAACTGGGCCATCTCGTTCGCGTACTTTTGCGATACGTTCGTCTCAAGGTCGTAGCGTCCGAACTTCGACTTGAACGACTGGCCTGCGAACGAGTTCTGGCTCGCCACCTGGAGCAGGTGAATCGCGGCGCCCAGACGATTTCCACCGCTGATCCGTTTCGCCTCTACGAGCACCTTCTGCGCCTGCTCGTACTCGTGAATCTGCAGGTAGAGGATCACAAGGTTCTCAAGGATCGTCCCGTTCTCCGGCACGCGCTTGCGCGCATTCTCGTAAATCTGGATCGCCTTCGCGATGAGCGTGGACCGTTGAAAGGAGTCGTTGAGCAAACGGATGCTGTCCTCGGAATAATCGCCCATCTCGAAGAGCTGCTCGATGTCGAGCACCGTCGCGACGAAGTTGCCCGCGTTGAACAAAGCGCGCGCACGACCGCGCAGCGCCGCGGCCCGTTCCGTCGGGATCGCCGCAAGTCGGGAGAATTCTGCGATGGCCCGATCCCAGTCCTTCGCTTCCAAAGCCTTTTCCGCGCGCTCGCGGTACGCGGGGGCGTTCTTGGCCAGAAAAGCGCTTGACCGCTCCACGAACGAGAGCAGCGTCGCCCCGTCCGTCCTGCCGCGCTGGAAACACTCGTGCGCGCCAGAAACGTCGTCCCGCAGCAGCAGTGCCACTCCACGGACTACCTCGCGACGATCCGCGTCGGTCACGCCCTCGGCGGCGCGCTCAACCTCGGCGCTGGCGACGGTGTACACGCTTACGCTGAATTGCCTTCCCTCGCGCGTGTAGACAATGGTCCCTCGTGAGACGCTCTTCAAGCTCAGGCTCTTCACGCCGTCGACGAATGCGACGGTCGCATCCCGTCCCTCCAACCTGGCGAGCGCCTTTTCGACTGCTCCGAACGCCATGCGAATATCCTCGACCGCCTTCGTGAGCAGATCGATCTCTTTGCAGACGTCGGCCGGAGCGCCATCCCTTTGCTTCTTCAGAAAGGCGTCCGCGCCGTCAATCTTGCGCTGCACCACCAGGTCCCAGAACTGAGCGCGCACAGCGCCGGCTCGTTGTGTCGTCTCCCGTTCTGCGCGCGCCTTTAGCGTGAACTCCTCGAGCTGGGCCGCCTCGACAGCCTTCGCGGCCGCATCCTCGGACTCCGTGAATTTCGAGACGAGCCCGTACGCCTCGTCCGTATATTCGGTGAGGCCCATCTCCAGCGCTTCGAGCATCAGCAATTTCGCCTGCTCGAATTTGCGCTCGAACGCCAGCTTTTCCGACTGCTCGCGCTTCGTGCGGTAGTTCCGCCGTCCCGTTTCGAGCGTCTCACCCCTGAGACGCTCGATTTCCTTCATGAGCAACCCTGTGGGGTCGATGTTGCCGGGGAACCAATCCCACGAGCGCAGTGCTTCGCCGAATCGACCGCTGTCCGCAAGACGGCGGCTCTCATCCTGGATGAAGCCGAAGATCTGCTCGCCGCGACGCCTCATCGCGTCGATGACCAGTTTGTACCCGCCTCGGATGTCGCTTTCGTAAGCAGACCCCTTCGCGTCGGTGACGATTCGCCCAAGGTCGTCGATCAGCGCGTTGTACTGCTCCGGCTCGCGGCAAGCCTTGACGCGATCCACCATTTCGTTGTAGCGGCGTACCACGTCTTGATCGCCCTTGAGGTGACGCACGGCAGCGTGAATGCGCTCTCCTTGGGCAGCGGCCGCGTACTCCGGCGTGGGCGGCGGTGTAGAAGTGGACGTAACCGGCGCACTGCCCCCGCTGTTCGGTGCGGGCGGAGGCACGTGCCCCCCTCCGGTGAAGGAGGCGTAAAGCAGGTAGACGCCGATCAGGCCGAGCGGCGCCAGCGCCATCAACGAACCGACGAGCCAGCGCGGACGCTGAGACTCCGGCGGCATTTCGGCTCGCGCGCGAGTGCCTGTCCGATGCCGCATTCCTGTGCCATCCCGCCGGACCGCCGTGGTGCTGCGTTGGGCGGCCGGCGAAACCGGCGCAGCCGGATCGCCTGGCTTGATGATGACCGTACCGCCCCTCCGAGTCTGCCTCACGGTGGGTCCCTCACCGCTCGCTCCCACCGCTGGAGCACGGACGGAAGACCTGTAACTGACCATGAGTTTCTCGATTGCCTCGCGGCTCACGAGGCCACGCTCTATGAGGATTTGCTCGAGGTCCTTGTCGGAATCCTGACCCCGCTGCAGATCCAGACAGTCCATCAGCTGCGTCTGCGATATAAGGCCGAACTGTACCGCGAGGATACCGACGCTCGGCCGGCGCGTATCCTCGGCCCCCGGGTTGGTCATGACGCCCCAAGCTGCTGATGTGCGCGCCAATTATAGTGCTCCGACGCACGAATGCAATCTCTCCCCGCGGGTCCGTGAAAATGAAGCTCAAGGCAAGCAAATCTCCTGCCGAAATAATGAGCTTGTGGGGAAGCTTGGCCCGAGCGTTGCGTAATTTAGGAATGTTGCTGGTTACCAGTGCGTTATACTCGCATGCAGAGACGAGCGGCTGGCTTGGGGGCGATACGATTTCATGTTGACACATCGGGCCACCGTGCGTATACTCTGAGTGAGAGAAGTGCGTGAATAGGTGGCATCCGGGGGCGCAGAACGCCCTCTTCAAATAAGATTTCGCTCTTTGAACGTCCGGTTTCTGTGTTAGTGCATCGAGGAGTTGTATCGCGGTCGGGAAGACCGAGTCCTTGGTCGCCAACACGTTAGGGAGTCGGACACGTGAGAACAAGCTGGCGAACGACGAGTATTTACGCCGTACGTCGCCGTCAGCGGGCGCCCGCAGCTACCGCCGCAGTAGATATTCATTGCCGGTAGCGGCATGCGGGCAGCGCCAGACGCCGGATAGCCCTCTTGGGGGAGGCGCTTGGTTGCCATGCCCAAATTCTGTTTCCCCCTCTCTCCAGGGCCAGGCCGCCTATGACAGGGATTACCCTCGATGCGGTGGCCTGGCTCCTTTTTTTTGATCTCGATGGGCCCGAAGATATTCACCGTCCGTGAGGCCACGTCCCTCATCCCCCCGATCGAGGCCGCGCTTGCCGCAATGGACGCCGTCCGCGACCGCCTGCGCAAGATCAAGGCAAAGATGGACGTGATTGAGATGATCTGGGGCGACGAGATCGCATCGGACGGCTGCCCCGACCACCGTGAGCACCGGCACTACATCGACGAGGTCGAAAAATCAAAGCACGACTATGAGGCGGCGACCAAGAAGGTGATGGACATGGAAGTCGTGCTCAAAAGCGTCGACAATGGGCTGGTCGATTTTTACGGCGTGATCGAGGGCCGGCTCGTCTTTCTGTGCTGGAAGAGGGGAGAGAAGTCGATCGATTTCTATCATCACCTTGAGGACGGGTATGGCGGCCGACGTGAGATCGCGGCTGAGTACAAGCACGAGTAGCGACACATGGGCTTCGAGGAGTACAACGCCACGGTTCTGGATCACTTTCTCAACCCGCGAAATACGGGTGATCTGAAGGAGCCGACGGTCGTCGCCACGGTCGAGAACAAGCATTGCGGCGACACGATGAAGCTCGCATTGCGCATCGCGGCAGGGCGAATCACCCACGCGCGAACAAAGACGTTCGGATGTGCCGCGGCGATCGCGTGCTCATCGGCGTTGACGGAGATGCTCATCGGTAGAACCCTCGATGAGGCGCTCGCGCTTCGCGACGCCGACGTCGTCGCGTACTTGCGCGGACTTCCAGAGCACAAGATCAAGTGTTCGCTCGTCGCCGAGGAGGCGACCCGCGCCGCGATTGCGGAAGCGAAGCACCGGCTGCCGCTATAATCTGCAGATGAGCCGCGCGCTTCATGCGACGTTCACCGTGGCGCTGTCGCTCTGGATCGGAGGACTCGTCGCGCTCACGGTGGTTGCAGCACCGGTGATCTTTCGCGTGTCAGGATCGCGCCAGACGGCCGGAGCCATCTTCGGCAGTCTGCTCCGCACGTTCGGCTGGATCGAACTGGCGCTCGCCGTCGTCGCCGCCACCGCGCTCCTGGCCCAGCTCATGCTGACAGCATCCGTATCCACAAGCGACTGGATCCGAGTCGGAGGCCTGGCCCTCATGATCGTGTTTCTGCTCATGTCGTCGTTCGGCATCTCACCGGCGATGCACGAGCTCCGACCCAACTGCGGATCCTTTGATGCGGTGCCGGCAACTAGCGAGGAGAGCGAAGCTCGTGCTCGGTTCAACGAACTACACCGCTGGAGCGAGCGGGTCGTCGGGGCAACGATGCTGCTCGGTCTCATCGTGCTTACGCTGACTGCGATCCGGCGGTCATGACGTACGACGCGCGCTACCTGCGCGGCATCGACCATTTCAATCGTCGCGAGTTTTTTGAGGCACACGAGGTGTGGGAGGACCTCTGGATAGAGGTCAACGACGAGCGAAAGGGGTTCTATCACGGACTCATCCAAGCGGCGGTCGCTTTGCACCACGCGCTCCGTGATAACTACAACGGCGCGCGCTCCCTTTACGCACGCATGTGGAACAACCTGGAAATGTTCCGCCCCGTGTACGAAGGACTCAATGTCGACGACTTCATGGCTCGTATGCAGGCCTGCTGCACACCCGCTATCGAAGGGCGCGCGGTGGATCGAAAAGCCCTACCCCTGATTGCACTCCGTCCGTAGTACCGTTTGACCATGGTCAGGGCGGGTGCTAAAGTTGACGACCGGGGACGGAAGAGGCAGGGGAAGGGAACGCCACAGCTGGGAGTGCCCATGCGGGTCGCCTCTGTCGTCGCTGTCGTCACCGCGATCGTCACCACTGCGGTGCATGCGAGGCAGGATCCGCCAAAGCCTCTGAGGAAGCCGGTCGCCATCAAGGGCGCCCGCATCTACACGGGCACGGCGGTCATCGAGAAGGGAACCGTTCTCCTCGAGGGCGCGCGCATCAAGGCCGTCGGTCAGGATGTCGAGGTGCCGGCGGACGCGACAATCATCGATGCGAGCGGAAGGGTCGTCATCCCCGGGCTGGTGGACGCAGGCTCGTACCTCTTTGTTCCTTACGCCGATGCCTCCACCGGCGGCTCCGCCGAGCATGACGTGTTCGACGCGATCGACACTTTTGGTCGGGACGAAGCCGAGGCGCTCGCGGCCGGCGTTACCACCGTCCTCGTCCGCCCCCTGGCCCGCGGACCGCTCTGCGGCCTTGAAGCGGTGCTTCATCTTCCGAGTCGTGATACCCAGCGTTTTTCAATGAAGCGCTCCGCCGCGCTCAAGATGTCGCTGGGATTCTCTGGCGGCGACACGTCCACGGCTTCGCAACGTCAGGCCGATTTTCGCAGCACTCGCCAGGCGTTCGATGGAGCCAAGCAGTACAAGGAAACCTGGGACAAGTACAAAAAGGATCTCGCCGAGTATCAAGGGAAGAAGAAGCAGTGGGACGAGCAGAAGCAGAAGCTCGACGATAAGACACCCAAGCCCGAGAAAAAAGAGGAAGGGCCCGCCAAGGAAGCTCCGAAGCAGGCCGACGCACCGAAGGAGGAGCCTAAGAAGCCACCTAAGCCGCGGATCGATCCTAGAAACGAGGTTCTTGTGCGTGCGTTGGAGGGACAGCTTGCCGTGCACATAGAGGCCCACGCGGTCGACTCCATCGAGCACGCCTTGGCGCTCGCGGAGGAGTTCAAATTGAAGCTGGTGATCGAGGGGGCCACAGAAGCGCATATGGTCGCAGAGGCAATCGCCAAGGCCAAGGTACCGGTCATCGTCGGCCCCGTCCTGCGCTACGGCATTCCGAAGGTGGAGTACGTAAATCACTCGGTCGCCTGTGCCGCGATCCTCGCGAAGGCAGGCGTCGACGTGGCGATTGGCTCGCTGCCGCATCCGGGCGCCGGCCACACCAATGCAGGCGCAGGTTGCTTTCTGCTTGAGTCAGCAGCGACTGCTGTTGCGGCCGGCCTGTCGCGTGAGCGAGCGATTCGCGCCGTGACACTCGATGCCGCAAAGATCGCGGGACTGGATCGCGTTATCGGAAGTATCGAGGTGAACAAACTGGCCGACCTCGTCATCTTGACCGGCGATCCATTTGACGCCGGCACCCGTGTGGATCGCACGATCGCGGCGGGCGAAACGGTGTACCAGCGAAAGGCCGAATAGCGCATGTTTGCCGTCCTGATTCTCGCCGTACTCTGCCAACCGGACACAATCGTACTGAAGGGCGGCAAGGTCATCACGATTTCAGCCGGCGAGATCGACAACGCCGTCGTGATCATCGAAGCCGGCAAGATCAAGTCCATTGGAAAGGCCACGCAGATTCCCCAGGACGTCACCGTAATCGACCTGCCGTCGGGGTCCGTAATCGTGCCGGGATTCATCGACGCGCACTCTCATCTCGCAAGCCTCTTCGAGGTCGAGGAATCGACGGAGTCCATCACGCCGCACATGAAGGCCGTCGAGGCGTTCACGTCGACCCACGCCGATGTTCGCAGCGCACTAGCGTCGGGCGTGACACTGATCGCGCTGTCTCCTGGAAATGGAAATCTGGTCGGCGGACGCATCGCTTTGCTGCGCATGAACGGTAAACGGCTCGACCAGATGATCGTCTCAGATGACGTCGCGCTGAAACTCTCACTTGGAGAGGAGGCGTTCCGCCGCGATCGCGAGCCGACATCGCGGTCGGGTGCCATGCACCTTCTGCGTCAAATCCTCAGCGACCCCGCGAGCGAGATTTCCAAATCGCTCCTCGAGAAACGGCAGCCCGCATTCATTCACGCGACGCAGGTCAGCGACATCCTGCGCGTCATCGAAATCAAGGAATCTCTCGGCGCACGGGCCGTGCTGGTGCACGGCGACGAGGCAGCACAAGTCGCTGACCGGCTTGCCAAGGCAGGCCTCGCGGTCGCATTCGGACCACTGATGGTCGGCGATTCGCGCGACAAGCTCGAGTCGGCAGCAGTCCTTGCGAAGGCGGGGGTTCGACTCGCGTTCGTCACGGACGCACCGCGAACCGCGGAGTCACAGCTGCGGACAACGGCCGCTCTGGCTGTTCGATACGGTCTCGACCGCGAGCGCGCCCTTCGCTCCCTCACGCTCGACGCCGCTGAGATGCTCGGCGTGGCCGACCGATTCGGCAGTGTCGAGGCCGGTAAGGCCGCGGATCTCGTCGTATACGACGGCGATCCGCTTTCACTCGCGAGCGCCGTTGAGATGGTGCTTGTCGAGGGAAGAATCGTACACAAACGGCCGAAGAAATAGCGGAGGGTATACGGTGGGCTTTGCGATCACGCTTCTGATGCTGTGCCAGCCTGCGGGCGATGACATCATTGCCATCAAGGCCGGCCGCGTCATCACAGTCTCGGGCGCAGAGCTGAAGGACGCGATCATCGTGCTGCAAGGCCGGAAGATTTTGACGGTGGGCACGGACGCCGCCATTCCCGACGGCGCCAGGATCATCGACGCTTCCAAGCTTGTCGTGATGCCCGGCATCGTTGATGCCGGCGCGGACTACGGGTTCGAAGGTGCTTCCAACGAGGAGGCCGGCGAGATCCTCCCGCATCTGCGAATCCTTGACGCGTTCAATCCGAAGCACCCGGATCTCGCCCGAGCTCTGGCGACGGGGATAACGGTTGCCTACCTCGGGCCGGGGAATCGCAGCGTCATTGGAGGCTTGGGCGCGGTCATCAAGACGCACGGCACGGATCTGCGTGATCTGCTCGTGCGTGAGGACGCTGCGCTGAAGGCCGCGATGGGATCCATACCGTCGTTCGGAAATTTCGCCCCGCGGCAGTCGGCGCCCACAAACTTTTACGCCCGCCGCCCTACCACACGCATGGGAGTGGTGTGGGAGTTCCGAAAGGCATTCTCCGATGCGCGGAAGTACCGCGAGGAACAACCAGCGCGCAAGGACGATGGAAAAGACATTCTTCTTCGGGCCCTCGATCGCAAATTGCACGTACGCGTGGCGGCGAGCCGCGCCATGGACATCGAATCAGCCGTCGGGCTTGCCGAGGAATTCGGATTGACCATGATTCTCGAAGAGGCGCAGGAGGCCTACCGACACGCAACGCTGCTGGCACAGAAGAAACTGCCCGTGTTACTGCGTCCCAATTTCCAGACCTCGAGCATTTACGGCGCAGAAGGCAGCGAGGTACGATTTTCGACGTTTGCGGTTCTCACAGCTGCGGGCGTCAAGACGGCGCTTCTCGGAGCGGGCCTTGGGGAAGGCGAATCACCGCTCGCCATGGCGGCACTTGCGGCCAAGTATGGGGCCACGCGAGATCAGGCACTGCGCGGGATCACGCTGACCGCGGCGGAAATCCTCGGGATAGCGGACCAAGTCGGCTCAATCGATGTGGGCAAGGATGCGGACATTCTCATCCTGTCTGGCGATCCGTTAGAGGCGACGACAAGCGTGGATCGCGTTCTCATTGGTGGTCGTATCGTTTACGGTAGAAAACTTTCGGAGTACTAGAAATGCGCTTCGCCCTTGCTGTCGTCGCCTTGTTCGCCTCCGCAACCCTCGGTGCGGCGGGCGACGATGTCATCTACATCAAGGCAGGCCGCATCATCACGATGTCGGGAGCCGAGATTGAGGGCGGGGCAATCCTGATCCGCGCGGGCCGCATCGAGGCCGTCGGCAAGGAGAAGGATATCGAGGCGCCCTGGGATGCGAAGGTGCTCGACGCCTCGAAGAAGGTCGTGATGCCGGGCTGGATCGAGGCGCACTCATGGCGCGGCACGGATCGCGCCAACGAGCAGGTGCAGAGCGTACCGTTCGTCTCTACGTTCGATTCCATCAATCCGGTGGAGCCCTACTTCGAGGATGCACTGAGACAGGGAATCACCTCGATCTTCGTGCTGCCCGGAAATGCGACGATGATCGGCGGGCAAGGCTGTGTCGTCCGCCCGGTGGGCGTCACGACGGAGCAGATGACGGTGGTACAGAATCATGCGCTGAAGATCTCCCTGCTCCCGCGCGGCGGGACTAGCCGTATGGCGCACGTCGCCGCACTTCGTCGCGAGCTCGATGAGATGCAGCAGTACCTGAAGGATCTCGAGGAGAAGAAGGCAGAAGTGCCCACAGGCACCGGGGCGAAGGGGCAACCGCCGGAGATCGACCTCAAGAAGGAGACGATGTCCCGCCTGCTGAGCGGCAAGCTGCCCGCTTTCGTGTACTGCCCCGGACCCGCGGACGTCATGAAGGCAATCGAGATTTCAAAGAAGTACAAGTTCCGCGCCAAGCTGGTCATCGGGCGCGACTGCTGGCGCGCGGCGGACCTCATCGCGAAGGAGAAGCTCGACGTCGTCCTCCCACCCGACATGGTCTTCTGGGAGCAGGATGACGAGACACACAAGGACGTGCTTCGAGTGTTGCCCGCGATCTTCCACAAGGCGGGAGTGAAATTTGCATTTCAGACCGATGGCGCGTCGCTCGGCACCAGCTATCACTGGTATCAATGCGCCGCCGCGGTCAAGCATGGGCTGCCCCGCGATGCCGCTCTGCGCGCGAGCACGCTCAGCGCGGCTGAGATCCTCGACATGGCCGACCGCTTTGGATCCATCGAGAAGGGTAAGGCGGGAAACCTCACCATCCTAACGGGCGATCCAATCGACACGCAGACGTGGGTCGACCAGGTGCTCATTGATGGTGTTGTTGTTTACGAGCGCGACAAAGATGAAAAGCTGAAGCGGATCCTCGACATGAAGGTGGGCAAATAGCATGCGCCTCGGCTTGCTCATCCTCCTGATCGCGGCGCCCCTCATGAGCCAGGACGAAGGCGTCGTCGTCGTCAAAGCTGGCCGCATTTACACGGCGACGGGCGAAGTGATCGCCCCCGGCATCATCGTCATCGAGAAGGGCAAGATCATCGAGGTTCGGGCTGGGACGGAGTGTCCGGCGGGGGCGCAGGTCATCGATGCATCGAGTCAGGTCATAATCCCTGGGCTGATCGACGCGTTCACCAGCGAGGCGGGGGACGCGGACGCGGATGAATCAATCGCGCCGGACGTCCGAGCCATCGACGGCTACGACCTCTTCGCCGAGAGGCGCCGCACGCTCGCCGGCGGAATCACCACGACCTGCGTCACCCCGGGGTCGTCACGCTTGATCAGCGGCCAGGGTGCCGTCGTCAAATCGGCGGGAACCGATCGGGAAGCGCGCGTATTGCGCGCATCCTTCGGATTGCGCGTGACGCTGGGCGATGCTTCGAAAAATCCCCCCGGTCTGTTCAAGCCCCCTCTTCCCCCGTCCGCCGATCGCCCCATTCCGGCGATCACTCGACAGTATCCGGCAACACGGATGGGGGAATTTGCCGCGTTGCGCGCCCACTTTGCCGCCGTTAAGAGCGGAAAACTAGCGCAGCCGAAGGAGGCCATCGCCGTATCTCAGGAAGCGCTTGACGGGCGTCGCCTCCTTCTCGTATCCGCGCGCACAGCCGACGACATGATCAAGGCGATTCGCTTTGCCGACGAAGTCGGAGTCAGCGTCGTCTTCGCGAATGCAGACGAGGCCGCGAGCGTCGCCGATCTACTCGCAGAGCGGAAGATCTCCGTGATTCTCGACACAGGCATAGCGCCTGGGCGCCGCCAAGACGGCGATGCGATGCGCCCCTCAGGAGAGTCGCAAACGAACGCGCGCACGGCGGCCGATCTTCACAAGGCGGGCGTGCGCGTGGCGTTCACAAGCGGCGAAGACAGAGGCATGCGCGACCTGCTCGTCCGAGCGGCGTACGCGGTCCGTCTCGGATTGCCGGAGCACGCCGCGCTGCAGGCCGTTACCCGCACTCCCGCGGAAATTCTCGGCGTCGCGGATCGCGTGGGATCAATCGAAAAGGGGAAGGACGCGGACCTCGTCTTCCTCGACAGCGATCCGCTCAGCGGAGCGGCTGTCGTTCAGCGCGTCATGATTGACGGCCGTATTGCGTTCGAACGACGCGACGGTGACGTCGACTCATACCGCGCGGTGACACCAGACGCGTCCAAGGGCAAGCGCACCATTGCGATCCGCGGCCCCCGAATCCTGACTGTCTCGTCCGGAGTCATCACGGACGGCTTGATCCTGATCGAGGACGCGAAGATCACCTACGTCGGACGCGTCAGGCCGATCCCCGCGGGCGCTCGGATCATCGATGCTGCGGGGCTGACGGCTGCCCCCGGCCTTATCGATTTGCAGAGCTACGTGGGACTACACGTAGACCAGAATGAACTCGCCGCACGCGCGCGCACCGACCGGTCCGGCGTCCCTCAGTCATCGATCGGTCCGATCACGGATCTCGTGCGCCTCGACGATCCGGAGTTTGTGGAGATCGCCGCTTCTGGAGTCACGTCCGTGATGCTCGCACCGGAGCAATCTGGCCCGTGTAGTCTGCTCAAGCTCGCGGGCGGACCGAAGGGTGCGGTGGTTCTTCGCGCCATCGCGGCCATCAAGATGCAGGTGACGGGAGGGACGTCAGCGTACAAACAACTCAAGGAGCAGGTCGAACGCGCGAAAAAATACCATGACGAGTGGGAGGCGTTCGAGCGCGCGCCGAAGGATCAGCCGAAGGAGCCTCCGAAGATAACATCGGAAAGCGCGCCGCCGGATCCTGTGAGTGGTTCTTGGAAGGGCACCATCGAGATCGAGCTCGGCGGCCGAAAGATGACGCAGAACTTCACGATCGAGCTGCGACTCAGCGGTACGGAAGTGATCGGCTCTCTTACTACGGAGACGATGGGGCGCTCGCAATCGCAGGATGTCAAGGGCACGTTCGATAAGGACACGATCAAGTTCACGATTCGACAGATGGGCGCGGAGGGGTCCGTAACGGTGAAAATCACGACGCCGGACCGCGCCGAGGGCACCATGGAAATGACCCTGCAGGGCCAGAGAATCAGCGGAATCCTTGCCATGACCCGCACCGGCCCGTCCACCTCCGCCGGCGCGGCGTCGACGGACAAGAAGGGGCCGCGCAAGGATGATGCACTCGAGGCGTATCGCCCGCTATTCCGCAAGGAGATCCCCGTCATCGCTGTGGCGACGGGGCTGCCCGCCGTTGAGAACGCCGTCAAGGTGATTCGCGAAGAGTTCGGGCTGGAGTTGATTGTGTTGGCGGGCGCTGAGGCCGATTTCTCGGCGCAGACGCTCGCCCGTGCGAACGTTGGCGTGGCGCTGCTGCCGGAATTCCTCCGCGAACGCGCCGGCGCCGTTTCCAACACGGCAGAGGCGCTCGCGTCGACAGGCCTCCCCATTGCGCTCACCTCGTCTGCCCAGTCGGGGACGCGGCATCTGCCGCTCGCCGCGGTGCACGCAATCCGGTTCGGCCTCGACGCTCACGACGCATTGAAGTCGGTAACGCTAAATCCGGCGCGGCTCGCGCGAATCGATGCGCGTATCGGCTCGCTGGAGCGCGGGCGCGACGCCGACGTCGTGCTTTACACGGGCGACCCCTTCGTAATGACGAGCCGAGTCCGCATGGTCCTCATCGACGGGAAGATCGTCCACGAGGCCAAACCGTGAGACACATCGCCGCCGCATCTATCGCGGTCGTCTTCGCCGCCGTCCTGTTCGCACAGGACCAGAAACCACTGGTCGTCGCAATCCGATGCGGCAAGATCCTCACCGTCACCA
The DNA here is from genome assembly GCA_964468745.1 of uncultured Planctomycetales bacterium. Classification (GTDB taxonomy): domain Bacteria; phylum Planctomycetota; class MHYJ01; order MHYJ01; family JACPRB01; genus JACPRB01. The sequence goes on from CAYXVY010000267.1 coordinate 14,636, forward strand.
ACGGCATCATCCATGATGGCGTCATCCTCGTGCGCGGCTCGACAATCGAGGCGGTGGGGCGCTCTGAAGACGTCGCCATACCCGAGGGCGCTACGGTCATCGATGCACGCAATCGATGGGCCGTTCCTGGATTCATCGACTTGCACTGCCACATCGGCGGCGGATCGATGCGCGATGCGAACGACATGGTGAACCCGGTCAATCCGGAGTTGAGCACGCGGCAAAACATAGACCCAGATGCGGACCTGCTCAAGGACGCCGTGGCGGGTGGTGTTACGACAGTGCTCTACATTCCAGGCAGCGGGACGAACATCAGCGGCTTTGGGGCGTTGATGAAGACGGGGGGCGCAAAGAACATCGAGGAGTCGATCCTTCGCTTCCCGGGCGCCATGAAGGTGGCGCAGGCCCATAACCCTGAGCGCGGGGGCGGCGACATCGGCTTCTCGCGCATGGGCATGTGGTGGACGATGCGGCAGCTGCTCGACCGCGCGAAGCTGTACAACGAAACTTGGACTGCCTTCGAGAAGGGGCAGACTCGTGTCCGGCCCGAGAAGCGCGAAGACCTTGAGTTAATGCGAGGGCTCTTTCAGCGAAAGTACCCCGTCATTATCCATACGGCTGACGCGCGCGATGTCATGGGCACGGTGCGCATGTTCCACGACGAGTTCGGGCTCCCCCTGATCGTCTCCCACGGGGAATTCGGAGGGTTCAAGAGCGCGCCGGAAATCGCCAAGCGCAACCTGCACGCGAACATCGGTCCTCGCATCTACGACTTTCAGTTCATGACGTTCGACGGAAAATTCCGCGGCATCGCCAGCGAGTACAGGGCAGCCGGCGTCACGAAGCTATCCCTCAATACCGACTCACCCGTCGTGCCGCAGGAGGATTTGGTCTTCCAAGGCTCGATGGCCATCCACTATGGACTCGATGAGGAGGCGGCCCTGCGAGGGCTGACCATCGAACCCGCTCTGGCCGTTCTTGCGGCGGACCGCGTCGGCTCGATCGAGAAGGGGAAGGATGCGGACATCGTGCTGTGGACCGGCGATCCGTTCGACGTGCGACAGTATGTCGCGCTCTCGATGATCAACGGTCGTATCGTCTACGACATCACGCGGGATAAGCGCAGGTACTAATGATCCGGCTCACGATCGTGCTGGCCGCGCTCGCACTTCTGCAAGACCCGCCTGCGGAGCAGACCGTGGCGATCGTCGGCGTTCGAATCATCTCCGTCACGCAACCCGAGATCGCGTCAGGGACCATCATCGTGCGAGGCTCCAAGATCATCGAAATCGGAGCGGCGGTGAAACCTCCGAAGGACGCGCGCATCATCGACGGCACGGGCCGCGTGGCATTCCCGGGACTCGTGCATCCGCATACGCGCATATCGCTAGGAGGACGCGGAGGCAGCGGCGGGGCAGGCGGCGGCAG
>CAYXVY010000268.1:0-17406 GCA_964468745.1 uncultured Planctomycetales bacterium
GCCGGAGATTCTCCTCGAGAAGAAGGAAACGTGGTCGATCACGAAGCCGATCGCGCGGGCCGCGTGGGAACCGTCGGTGCGCGAGATGATCTCGTCGCTGCGCGATCTCTGGAGCGACCAAGTCATGCGTCCGGGCGCGCCCGAATACGAAGCGGCCAAGGCGGGCATGCAGTCGCCGGAACTGACGCTGCACCTCGGCAACGGCGCGGAGCGCAAGACGCTGCGGTTCGGCAAGAAGCGCGACAAGGATCCCAACCAGCGATGGTTCAAGATGGGCGACGGGGACGAGATCTACTGGGGCCCCGCGCGCACGATTGACCCGTTCGTCAAGTCGGTGGCCGAATTGCGTCATCGCGGGCTGTTCCAGTGCGACATGTCGCTCGTCAAACGCATGGAGCTGGTCGAGCGATTCGAGCGTGTCCGCAACCAGACCCGCGAGTCGGTGACGGAGGCGCACGAGTTCGAGTTCATCACGAACCGGGCCAATCTCAAGGGGTGGTACTGGGTCAAGAAGAACGGGAAGGACGTGCAGGAGCGGCTGAACGACGAGTTCATCCTGCGCTTCCGCGACGAGTTGCAGATGATCCAGGCGGACGATTTCAAGGCCGCCACCGACCTTGCGGCGCACGGACTCGACAAGCCGGAGTTCGTCGTGCGGGTGTGGCAAGGGCAACAGGAATTTAGCATCGCGATCGGCAAGTCTGAGAAACTCGCCGACCAGGACAAGACGGTCACGTATGTCCTGATCGAGGGGGGACAGGAGATCGCGATCATCGACGAGGCGAAACTGCGCAACCTGCCGCGGCATCACGACGTGTTCCGCTCGCCCGCCGCGTTCGACCTGCTCCCGGCGGAGATTCTCTCGGTGGAGCTGAAGAAGGGAACGCGCGTGATCACGCTGGTCCGCAAGGAAGTGGGCCAGGACAAGCAGGAGGTGTGGAGCGTCGAGCCCCCGATGAATGTCGACCCGAAGCGGTTCGCCGAGTTCTATCGCACGCTGGCCTCGTTGACGGTCAGGCCCAGCGGATACCTCGGTGACCAGCCGGACCTGGCGCTCTACGGCCTGAAACCGCCCGGCATCGAGATGGCCATCAAGATCAAGCGCGCGACTGGGAACGAGGAGACGCAGACGTACACGTTCGGGCGCTTGAAGACGGGCGACACGTACTTCACGAAGCCGAACCTCGACGAAGTCTTCGCGACGGGCGAGCAGTACTACAAGATTCTCGACAAGCTGGACCTGAATTTCATCGACCTGACCGTGTTGAACGTGCCGCGCGATTCGCTGCGCGAGATCTGGGTCGACATTCCGGATGAGCAGAAGGTCGGTGAGCGCTTTTACTGGAGCATCGTGCGCCAGGCCGACGGCAGCTGGAAATTCGCGGACACCGCGAACCAGGGACGGCCGATCGATCCGCAGAAGTTGAGCAGCGTCCTCGCGATGGCAAATTTTGTCCGCGCCGACTCGTTGCTGTCGCGCGAGCCGGAGGACATCAAGGCATGTGGTCTCGATTCCAAGACGCCTTACGGCTACGTCGAGATCAAGTGGGACGATAAGGGAGCTCCAAGGCCCTGGCTCGCAAAGTTGAGCAAGCCGGACGAGGCCGGCGGACGGTGGGCCCTCATTGAAGGCGAGCAGATCGTCTGGAGACCGTCGAAGCTCTTCGTCGAGACCATGCGCGCGGGCGTGGCGCTCAAATAACTGCCGATGCGGCGACCCCCTCTCCCGATCCCGATCTGTCGGATGATGCGTCGGGATGCGAGAATTCAATCCTTGATTGGGATCGGGATCAGGATCGGGATTGTCTGGGGATAGTCGACAAACTGCGTCGCGTTGACTAGGATTGGGGCCTTCATGGACCTCAGCGAGATCAAGAAGCTCCTCGAGTTGATGGATCAGAACAAGGTCGTCGAGCTTGAGTTCGAGGAGGGGGACAAGAAGATCCGGCTTCGCCGCGCGGACGCAAGCGTGCCGCATGCGGTTGCCGCACCGGTTCCCGTCGCGGTCCATGTCCCGGTCCAGGTGGCCGCCGCTCCGGCTCCCGTCGCCGGCGCATCGGCGCCCGGAGGCCCCGCGAAGCGTGCCGACAATCTTACGGAGATCAAGTCGCCGCTCGTCGGCACGTTCTACCGCTCGTCGAAGCCCGACGCCGACCCGTTCGTGAACGTGGGCGACGAGGTGAATCCCGAGAAGGTGCTCTGCATCATCGAGGCGATGAAGGTGATGAACGAGATCAAGGCGGAGATGAGCGGCATCGTGCGCGAGGCGCACGTCAAGAACGGCCAGGCGGTCGAGTTCGGCGAAGTGCTGTTCCTGATCGAGAAGAAGTAGAGCCGACTTTACATCGCGTCCGGGGCGGCGTCAGATGAGTGGATGCTCATCGCAGCGCTGCTCCTCTGCCTCCAGGATCCGAGCCTGGACTTCACGGGAGCGCCGGCCCTGGTGCTCGGTGACAGCATCGAAATCCGCGCGCACGTGCCGGAGCTGCCCGACGGCGCAATCGTCTGCTGGCGCCTCGCCGATGCCCCCGGGGGCGTGAAAGCGGCTCTGACGACGGTGCCCGCCTATGACGAACGCGCGTTCACGGTTCGCGGGACGTCACGCCTTGCGATCAACTCGATCGGAGCGCTGACCGGCGAGGCCCGCGTCTCCGCGTGGGTGGAGCGCAACGGCCGGCGACTCGCGGCACGCGACTATCGATTCGCAATCCTCGAACCGGTGGTCGTGCGCGCGCAATTCCGTATCCTCGTGAACGCCAAGGGGGGAACGAGACGGGCGGACGAGTGGCGCGATGCGGACGACGTCAGGAAGTTCGTCGCGGAGAGCAACAAGGTCCTGCGCGCGTGCGCCGTCGAGATCGAGGCCGTCGCCGGAAAGGACGTGAACGGCAGGGACGAATTCTTCGACAAGGACGGCTTCTTCAATCCCGTGTCGAGCGACCACGGAAAGAAAATCCGGACGCATACGCTGACGACACTCCTCGAAAGCAACGCGCCCGACGTGGTGAACATCTACCTCGTGCGCGCGATGCGATGGATCGAGCCCATCGCGAGCGGCTACGAGCGCTCGTGGCGTGAGCACACGATCCAGGGGGTCGGCCACCATGAAGGCTTCGTCGTGCTGGCGGACAGCGCCGACCCTGAAGTCCTGGCGCACGAGTTCGGCCACGTGCTGGGATTGCCGGACCTCGGCGAGGGGTACGCGAAGGCGGAGGAGGCGCCGGCGGTCGAGCGGCGCCGCCTGATGTTCAGCATCGCCTCCGCACGCAACGGACTCGAGTTCACGTGGGACGAATTCAAGGTGGTGCGCAAGGTGGCCGAGAAACGCGCGCTGCGCGAGTTGCGCAGCGAAAAGTCACAGGTTAAAGGTCAAAAGTCTCCCTGACCCGTGACTACGCGACGCCGTCCAGCACGTCGCGGACTTTCGCCGCGAGTGACGCCGGCGTAAACGGCTTGGCGAGAAATGGCCTCAGCTCGCCGTGGCGCGCCATGTCCGCATGCCCCGAGATATAGAGCGCCTTGATCTCAGGGCGAACCTCCGTCAGTCGCTGAACGAGCGTGCCGCCGGAACAGCCGGGCATGACGACGTCGGTGATCACGAGATCGATGGTCCCGCGATGTCGCTCCGCGATGCGCAGCGCGTCGTCCGCGTCCCCCGCCTCGAGCACGCGATAGCCGCGGGCGCCGAGGGATTCGTTGGCCAGCCGCCGCACGGAGGCCTGGTCCTCGACGAGGAGGATCGTCTCGTGCGCGTCGGCTTTCGGTCCCGGCGCGGGCGTCGCGGAGGCCGCGAGGGCGGGGAAGTGCAGGCGGAAGGTCGTGCCATGGCCGCGGGAAGCCTCGATCTCCAGGACGCCGCCCGAGTCGCGGGCCGTGGCCGGGACCGCCCACAGCGTGCTGTCCGACTGTGTATCCTTGGCATCCGGCAGGATCGTCTCCTCGAGAAGCGAGGCGACGGTGTCCGGCTCGAGTCCGTCGCCCGTGTCGGCGACGGACAACGACACGTAGCGGCCCGGCGGCACGCGGCCGCGATGCTCGTCGAGGGTGATCGCTTCGGTCTTGATCGTGAGCCGGCCTCCCTTGGGCATCGCTTCGCGGGCGTGGGCGGCGAGGCCGATGATCATCTGTTCGATTTGCGCCGCGTCCGCGCGCACATCGCTGATGCGGAGATCGAGGAGCGTCACGAGATCGATGTCGGCGCCGAGGGTGCGGCGGAGAATCCGGTCCATGCCGGAAACCGCGGCATTCAGGCTCATCGGTCGCGGCGCGGACGGCTGGCTCCTGCTGAACGCGAGGAGCCGGCGCGAAAGCGACGCACCCTGCTCGGCCGCGAGGCGGATCTCCTCCACGTGCTTCTTCGCGGCGTCCTTGACGAATCCGCCCAGGATGAGAATCTCGCACGTGCCCGTGATGATCGTGAGCACGTTGTTGAAGTCGTGGGCGATGCCGCCCGCGAGCCGCCCCAGGGACTCCATCTTGCTCGCCTGGCGGAGCTGCGCCTCGAGTTTCTCGACGAGGAACTGCATCTGCTCGTAGGCGGTTTCGAGGCGCTTGAGTTTGTCGCTCGTCGATTCCTTCGCGGGGCGTCGCGGCATCGGGAATGCGAGTATAGCAGCGGCAGGCGCATTAGAAAGTCCTAATGGCGCGGTCGAACACGTTGCGTGGATCCGAGGGCGGCACTATACTTTCGCGCTCACTCCATGTTCTCACGCATCCTCATCGCCAATCGCGGAGAGATTGCGCTCCGCGTCGTCCGCGCCTGCAAGGAACTCGGGATCGAGACGGTCTGCGTCTATTCCGAGGCGGACCGCAACGCGGGCTATCTCAAGCTCGCGGATTATTCGATTTGCATCGGCCCGGGACCCGCAGCCAAGAGCTACCTCGACATCTCCCGCATCATCAGCGCCGCCGAGATCAGCGACGCGAGCGCGATCCATCCCGGGTACGGCTTTCTCTCCGAGAATCCGCACTTCGCCGAGGTTGTCGAGAGCTGCAACATCAAATTCATCGGGCCGTCGCCGGAAGCGTCGCGCGCGGTGGGGAACAAAATCGCGGGCCGCGAGCTCGCGAAGCGCTGCCGCATCCCGACGGTCCCGGGCAGCGACGGCGCCGTGCGGGACGACAAGGAAGCGCTCGAGATCGCGCACCGCATCGGGTACCCCGTGCTCATCAAGGCGGCGGCGGGGGGGGGCGGGCGTGGGATGCGCGCGGCGCACAACGACGTCTCGCTCGTGAACAGCTTCATGCAGGCGCAGGCGGAGGCGGCGGCCGCGTTCAAGGACGCGACGCTCCTGATCGAGAAGTTCATCGAGAAGCCGCGTCACGTCGAGATCCAGATCCTCGCCGACCAGCACGGAAACATCGTGCACCTCGGCGAGCGCGATTGCACGATCCAGCGCCGCTTCCAGAAGCTGATCGAGGAGTCGCCGTCGCCCATCATGACGCCCGGCCTGCGCAAGGACATGGGCAACGCCGCGATCGCGTTCTGCAAAGCGGCGAAGTACACGAACGCGGGGACGTGCGAGTTCCTCGTCAACGAGCGCGGCAAGTTCTACTTCATCGAGATGAACGCGCGGCTGCAGGTCGAGCATCCGGTCACGGAACTCGTGACGGGGATCGACATCGTGAAGGAGCAGATCCGGATCGCCGCGGGCGAGAAACTGAAATTCCGGCAGGGCGACATCAACATCAGCGGCGTGGCGATCGAATGCCGCATCAACGCGGAGAATCCAAGCGACGGCTTCAAGCCGTGCCCGGGGACGATCACGAACTACTACCCGCCGGGCGGGCCGGGGATCCGGCTCGACTCCCACGTGCAGGCCGGATACGTGATCCCGCCGTTCTACGACTCGATGATCGGCAAGCTGATCGCGCACCGGAAGACGCGCGAGGAGACGATCGCGGTGATGCGGCGCGCGCTCTCGGAATTCGTCGTCGAGGGCGTGCCGACGACGATCCCGCTGCACCTCGCCATTTTCGACCACACGCAGTACATCCGCGGGCAGGTTGATACGACGTTCATCGAGAGCTACTTCTCGAAGTAGATCGCCTGCTCCAATGTCGCATTAATGCGACATGACTTCCGTTGCGTCCCAACGGGTTGCGTGCGTCGGGCTCGGGATTGGGGTCGGGATTCGCGGCGACCCGCAGGGTCGCGTGGCCCAAGGTTATCAGCCCCGCGGCCCGCAGCCGATCGTGCCGCCGCCGCCGTCGACCGACAGGCAGAGCGCGATAAGCCCGACCACCGCCAGCGCCGTGAGCACGACGGGGGTCATGGCCGCGAAGAACGCGCGCCCCTTCGACATCCCGTGCACCGCGCGGAAGCCCTGGTAGTTTCCGATCGTGCCCATGATGCCGCCCACAACGCCGCCGACGAGCGGGATCATCCCCCACACGCCCGCACCCGCGTTGTAGCCGACGATGCGCAGCGTCCCCTCGTACGTCCCCTTCGCCCCGAGGAGCTTGAGGTAGACGTGCCAGAAGGTCGCCGTGACGTAATTCGAGATCGCGATGGTCACGTACGCGAGGGGGAAGAGCGCAAGATAGGCAGCCGCTCCCGCCGCGTAGCCCCACACGGGGATGCTCTCGCTGATGCCGATCGCCGTTCCGAACAGCGCGAAGACAGGCATGAATAGCACGAGCGCCTGCGCCGTCAGGTACCACGAGTAGCTGTGCGCCGCGCCGTGGCCCCCTTCCGTGGGGAGCTTCGCCCAGAACTTCGACGGATTGAACTGCGAATCCGCCCACGTGGACCACCAGCTGCCGAAGCGGCCGCGCTTCGACGGGTTTTCCCACGCGACGCTCCTGACCTCGCCGACAAACTCGACGTCGACCGCCTCGCGCGCCGGAGCTTCTGCCGGCGCGACTGTCGCCAATTCAGGGACAGCGCGTGCGACGGGAGTCGCCTGCTCGTTGATGGGTTCCGTCGCCTCGCCGCAGTACTTGCAGAGGTTCGCCAGGACGCTGATGTCCTCGGCGCACGACGGGCAATGACGTGTCATCACGCGATGACAGACGCGGCAGGAGGAATCGGTCTTTCCCACCTTCACATGACAGAACGGGCAGGCAAGGATCATGGCTTTCAGTCTCCCTACATCCAGTTGGACGTACGAGGATGCCCAATATGACGAGCAAAATGCGTGCCCGCGATTCGGCCGCGCAATCGCAGAGTCATTGAAAGATTCTTCCAGCGCGACGGAAAGATCGGAGATCAGAGATGAAAGATGAGAGACGGAGGAGGTTTACGACCTCCGGACTTTCATCTCTCATCTGTGATCTTTCACTCCAGGTTGGAGTGGCGCTTGCGCATCTTCGCCTCCGAGATCCCGAGCTCGTTCACCATCGTGAGGATGATCGAGTCGAGGTAGAGCAGCAGCGCCTGTTCGAACAGCGAGCGTGCCGGCTGGCGCGTTCCCTCCCCTCGCTCGAGCGAAGCGGGAATGATGATCGCAAGATGGGCGAGTTTTGCGAGCGGCGCGCGCGCGCGCGCGATGAGCGCGACCACCTTGGCGCCGACCGACCGAGCCTTTCGCGCCATGTAGACGGTCAGGTGCGTGGTGCCGGTGCCGGAGCACGCGACGAGAACGTCGCCGCGCGCGATGCCGGGGGCGGTGATCTCGTCGGCGAGGTGCACCTCGAACCCGAGATGCATCAGGCGCTGGCCGAACGCCTTGACGACGATGCCGCTGCGCCCGACGCCCGTGATGTAGATGCGCTTCGCCTTCGGCAGCAGATGCGCGAACTCCACCGAGCGCGGCTCGTCGATCTTCGCGAGGACGCTCGTCACCTCGCGGATGATGATGTCGCGGTACGCCCTCATGCGAGCACGAGGTCCTTCGCGTTGTAGGTCGGCCCTTCCATGCAGATGCGCGAGTAGCGCCAGTCGTCGCCGTCGCGCACCTTCGTCACGCACGCCCCGCACGCGCCGAGCGCGCACCCCATCCGACGTTCCAGGGACGCCTCGCACGGGTAGTTCTCGCGCTGCGCGACGTCGATCACCCGCTTCATCATGGCGTCGGGGCCGCAGGTGTAGATCATCACGTCGTCGCGGTCGAGCTTCGCGAGCCACTCCTTCATGAGGTCGGTGACGAAGCCCTTGCTCCCGAGCGAGCCGTCGTCGGTCGCCGCGTACGCCTCGACACCGACCGACTTGAAGTCGTCGATCCCCCAGAGCGCGTGCTTCGTGCGTGCGCCGAACAGGAGGATCATGCGCGCCTTGTGCTTCGCGGCGCGCACCTGCTTCGCGAAGAGGTAGAAGGGGACGATGCCGACGCCGCCGGCGACGAACACGTACGTCTTCCGGTCGCGACGGATGTTGAACCCGTTGCCGACCGGGCCGAGAAAGCCGACCGTGTCGCCCGGCTTGCGCTTCTCGAGCAGCGCGGTGCCGTGGCCGACGACGGTGTAGAGCAAATCGGCGTGCACCTCGCGCTTTCTGTACTCCACGTCCCAGAAGGAGAATGGGCGACGCAGCAGCGGGGACGTCAGCTTCTCATCGACGAGGATGTGCGCGAACTGGCCCGCGACGATGGGTGTCGTGATCGGGACGGCGACGCGGATGAGCCAGCACCCCGGGCCATAGGCGACTTGCTTCACGACACGTGCGGGGCCGTTGTAGAGCGCGGGGTTGAGCGGCATTGCGAGAATCGTAGAGGCCAGGCGCACACGTGGCAACAAACGGAGTTGCCGGGGGGGCGGGGCGACGGGAGATGAGGTGAGGGCGAGAGGGGGTGATGGGCCGGGGGAGGGGGCGTGCATTTACGTCACCTATTCAAGCAATTACCTGTGTGAGGAACTCGGCGAAGGGCACCAATGTAGTCCTCCGCTAATCCTTGCACGACTTCCTTCGAAAACCCGTGAAGTATTCCCGCCGCGAAAACGATGCGGAATCGCAGCCCGCATGAGCGAAGTCACCGACCGGCGGGATTCGCGCCGAGTTTTCTGGAAACGCTGAAAATCGCTCGGACGGCTCCGCGAAGGGTCGGAGCGTGTTTCCAAAGGGTCTGGGCATGTCGCAGAAGGGTCTGGGCCTGTTGCCGAAGGGTCGGACGGTGTTGCGGATCCCTCGGACGGTGTTTCGAAAGGGTCGGAGCATGTTTCCAAAGGGTCGGACGGAGTCTCCGAAGGGTCGGAGCCTGTCGCGAGTGTATCGGACGGGGTTCGGGATCCGCAGGGGGTAAAACTTCCCAACTCCCGGCCCCATCAGATACAACGCTGCCCGTGACCCCGCTCGCTCTGGCGACGAAACTGGCCGTCGAGACCGGCCGCTTCCTTCTGCGCAACCTCCCCGGGCGCCGCCGGATCGAGTTCAAGGGGGGCGCCGGCAATCTCGTGACCGACATGGACTACGCGTCCGAGAAGCGCATCGTCGGCGCGATCCGCCGCGAGTTTCCCCTGCACGCGATTGTCGCCGAGGAAGGTGGCGCGACGGCGGGGTCGGATTGCCGGTGGTTCATCGATCCGCTGGACGGAACGACGAACTACGCGCATGGCTCTCCCATCTGGGCGGTCTCGATTGCGTACGAGTCGCGAGGGCGGATGGAGAACGGCGTCGTCTACTGCCCTGCGTTGAACGATCTTTTCGTTGCCGAGCGCGGGAAAGGGGCGACGCGTAACGGACGCCGTATACGGTGCTCGCCCGAGACGAAGCTCAAGCGGGCGCTCCTGTGCACCGGCTTTCCGTACCAGTTGCGGTACAAGCTCGAGAACCTGAAGTACTGGAGCGCATTCATCCGGAGGGCGCAGGCGTTGCGCCGCGTCGGCTCCGCGTCGATCGACCTGTGTTTCACGGCCGCAGGGATTTACGACGGCTTCTGGGAATACCATCTCGGCCCGTGGGACATCGCCGCGGCCGCGCTCATCGCGGAGGAGGCCGGCGCGAAGGTGACGGATTGGAAGGGGAAGCCGGTCGATCTCTTCAAAGGGGAAATTCTGGTGGCGAATCCACGGATCCACGCGGCGATGAGGAAGGTGATTGAGAGGGTGAAATGAGCGACGTCGAAAAGATCGTCAAGATGCTCGAGACAGGAACCGCCGAGCTGCAGTGCGCGGCGGCGATGGTTCTCGGCGAGCTCGCTTCGCCGGCGGCGCACAAGGCGCTGCTCCAGGCGCTGAAGTCCGAGAACGAGACGCTGCGCGTCTACTCCGTCGAGGCGCTCGGCAAGATCAACGCGAAGGAGGCGGCGCCGCATCTCGTGCCGCTGCTCGCGTCGGGCGGCCGGTTGCGCGCCCGCATTCAACAGGTGCTTGTGGCGATCGGCGACGAGGTCGTGCCGCTGCTCCAGAAGCACATCGACAAGGCGGAGCCGGCGTTGCGCAGCGCGATCCTCGAGGTGCTGGGACAGTTCAAGTCGGTCGATCTTTCCGACACGATGTTCGACGCGCTGACGGACAAGAATCCCGACGTTGTGCGACAGGGCGCCGAAGGGCTGCGCACACGGTTCGCATCGCTCGCGGGCCCCGAGCGTGAGAAGGCGGTCAAGCAGGTGACCGGATTCCTCGACCGCAAGCTGTCGCCTGCGTCGGCGGCAACGGGCATCCGGCTGCTCGCCGTGCTCAAGGACCCCTCGTCGGTGAAGCCGCTCCTCAAGTTCCTCGGCAAGAAGGAAGACCTCGCAGTCCGCCAGGCGGCGCTCGAGGCGCTCGGCGCGGTCGATCTCGGCAAGGAGGCGGAGCGCGTCGGTTCGGCGGTGATCGGGCTGCTTGACGAGGAGCCGCTCGTATCGTCGGCGATCATTGCGCTTGCCCGCGCAAGGGTCGGACGCGACGAATCGGACAAACTGTTGAAGCTCGTCGACAGCCGCATCGCGGCGGTGCGGCTCTTCGCGCTGCGGGCGCTCGGCGCCACCGGCGGCGCACGCGCGGCCGAGGGTCTCGTCAAGGGGCTGCACAGCAGCGACGGCCGGATCGTGGACGAGTCGCAGCAGGCGCTGAAGTCGAACGCCGCGTTCGCGCCGGCGCTGCTCAAGTCGCTCACCGCGGAGGAGGACATCAACCGCGCGTGGAAGCTGGCGAACATCCTGCGTACGTATCGCGAGGCGTTCGACAAGCCGACGGTGAAGGCGTTCCTGGCGAAGTTCCTCAAGATGTACGACAAGCGCTCGGCGCTCTTCCAGGTCTACTTCGAGATCCTGCGCTCGGTGGCGCCGTCGGAGCTGCGCGAGGCGATCGTCGACCGCGGCCGCGAGCTGATGAAGAAGAGGAAGTTCGACGACGCGGAGCGGATCCTGCGGCTGGTGTCGCGTGACGATCTGGCGACCGGCGAGAGCGATTTCGTGCTCGCGGAGGCGCTGCTGGTGACGCTGCGCAAGGAGATCGCGACGGCGCGTCTCGATCGCAGCCAGGCAGTGGGTCTCTTCTCGAAGCTGATCCGTCGCGGCGAGTTCCCTGTGATGAAGGAGCTGGAGCGCGACGCTGCGAAGCTCGGCTCGGACAGCCTTCTCTATCTCGGCTTCGTCCTCGCGGAACGCCAGGGGGTCGAGCGCGACCTCGGCGCGGCGGTGCTGAAGCTTGTCGTGAAGAAGTTCGGCCGGTCGAAGGACGGCGAGACGGCGAGACAGAAGCTCAAGACGCAGGGCGTCTGAGTCCTGCGGAGTGTGTCCGCACTTCCAAGTGCACCGGCGTAACGCCGAGATCGCGGATTCTCCCGTAAAGGGGATCTGCGCCCTCTCTTCTGCCTTCTGCGCACTCGGCGTTAGGCCGGAAGTCTCAAGCGCGCACGATGTTCCCGGCCAGCCCGGCGAACGCATTGCGCGTGTCGACGACGAGCCGCGTGTGTTTCGCGATGAGCTTGTAGTCGTACGATGAGTGGTCCGTGAGCAGCACGACCGCGTCGTGGGCGCGCAGCGTCGACGGAGTGATATCCACGGATGGTACGTCGAGATGCGACCACTGGCGCGTTTTCGGCAGCTTTGGAAAGTAGGGGTCGTTGTACGAGACCGCCACGCCGCGTTCGACCAGCAGATCCATCACCTTCCAGGACGGCGATTCGCGCGGGTCGTCGATGTCCTTCTTGTACGCAAGCCCGAGGACAAGCACCTTCGCCCCCTTGAGTCCTTTCTTCAGCGACTCCTCGAGCCTCCGCACGACGTAGAACGGCATCTGGATGTTGATCTCGCCGGCGAGATTGATGAAGCGCGTATCGACGCCGAACTCCCGCGCGCGCCACGTCAGGTAGAACGGATCGACGGGGATGCAGTGGCCGCCCATGCCGGGCCCGGGCGTGAACTTCTGGAACCCGAACGGTTTGGTCGCGGCCGCCTCGATCACCTCCCAGATGTCCACTCCCATCTTGTCGAGGCACATCTTCAGCTCGTTGACGAGCGCGATGTTGACGCAGCGATAAATGTTCTCGAGCAGCTTCTCCGCCTCGGCGACTTCCATCGTCGAGACCGGCACGACCTTGTCGCAGACGGCGCCGTACAAGGCGACCGCGGCGTCGAGGCTGGCCTTGTCGTATCCCCCCACGACCTTGGGGATGTTGCCGCCGCTCCACACCTTGTTGCCGGGTTCCTCGCGTTCCGGCGAGTAGGCGAGCAGGAAATCGCGACCGACCTTCAGACCGCTCTTCTCAAGCTCCGGAAGCACGACTTCACGCGTCGTGCCCGGGTACGTGGTGCTCTCGAGGACGACGAGCTGCCCCTTGCGCAGCTGGCGCGCGACGGAGGCCGCGGTGGACCGCACGAACGACAGATCCGGCTTGCCGTCTTCGTGCAGCGGCGTGGGCACGCACAGGATGATCGCGTCGCAGTCGCGCAGCTTCGCGTAGTCGATCGTCGCCTCGAACTTCCACTTCTTCAGCGCCTTTGACGGCACGGCCGCGATGTACGACTCGCCCGCGTTGAGTCGCCGCACCTTCTCGGGATCGACGTCCAGGCCGATGACGCGGAAGCCTTTCGACGCGAACATGCCCGCGTGGGGCAGGCCGACGTAGCCCAGTCCCACGACCCCGACACACTGGGTGACTTTTGCGGATCGCCGCGGCTTCATAACGCAGAGGGCGCAATGTGCCGAGGAAGGACGCAGGCTAAGGCCAACACCGAGTAAGCCGAGGCAACCGAGCGGGACTCCCTATAAAAGCCTCTCTGTTCACTCGGATCTCTCGGTGTCAATCCGGTGAGTTTCTGTATGCCGAGATCCGTCGGATAACACTGAGAAACCCGAGAGATCCGAGAGGATTTCATGAGGGGAGTTCTCGGTTCGCTCGGGTTTCTCGGTGTTGGTCCGGAGGCTTTCCTCAGGCTAAGCCCCATCGAACAACACAGAGGCATCCGAGACAGCCGAGAGGATTCTGAAGGGGGAGCTTCGTTGTTCACTCGGATCGCTCAGTGTTGTCCGACATCTCTCGGTTCACTCGCCGAGCACCTCGTCGAGGATCTGGATCGCGGCATCGATATGGCCCTTCTCCACGTTGAGCGGCGGGAGCAGGCGCACCGTGTGCTCGCCGCAGCCGAGCACGAGGAGTCCCTTCGCGAAGGCGGCGTCGACGATCGCGTCGCGCTTGTCGTGGTCGGTCGCCTTCGTCGCCTTGTCCTTCACGATCGTGAAGCCAGCCATGAGCGCGAGCCCGCGGCGTTCGCCGACGATCGCGTGCTTCGCGACGAGCCCGTCGATCTTCTTCGACAGGTAGTCGCCCATCGTTCGCGCGTTCGCGAGCCCCTCGCTTTCGATGAGCTGGAGCGTCTTCACGCCCGCGGCGCAGGCGAGCGGGTTGCCGCCGAACGTGTTGGCGTGCGCGCCGCTCGGCCACGTGTGGAGCTCCTTGCGCGCGCACATGACGCCGAGCGGGAGACCGCCGCCGACCGGCTTCGCCCAGCAGATGATGTCGGGCACGACGCCCACGTGATCGATCGCATTCCACTTGCCGGTGCGGCCGAGCCCGCACTGCACCTCGTCGGCGACGAGGAGGATGCCGTGCTTGTCGCACAGCTTCCGCAGGCCGGTCATGAATTCCTTCGAGCCCACCGCGTAGCCCCCTTCGCCCTGGATCGGTTCGACGAAGATCGCGGCGACGTCCTCGGGGGGCGTCGTCTTCTTGAAGAGGATGTTCTCGATGAAGTCGAGGTCGCCGTACGGCGCGTGCGTTACGTCGCCGAGGAGCGGCGAGAAGTGGCGGCGCTGCGTGGCCTTCGACGCGGTGAGCGCGAGCGCCCCCATCGAACGCCCGTGGAATGCGTTGAAGAACGCGACCATGCGGGGACGCCCCGTCGCGTATCGCGCCAGCTTGATCGCCGCTTCGATCGCCTCCGTGCCGGAGTTTGCGAGGAAGACCTGCTTGGGTTGTTTGCCGGGCGCGATCGCGCAGAGCTTCTCGGAGATTTCGACGAGCACCTCGTAGTAGAAGTCGGTCCCCGCCATGTGCAGGAACTTCTTCGCCTGCGTCTCGATTGCTTTCACGATCTCCGGATGCGAGTGGCCGAACGCGTTGACGGCGACGCCCGCCGTGAAGTCGAGGAAGCGGTTGCCGTCGACGTCCCACGCCATCGAGCCCAGTCCGTGGTCGATGACGAACGGATAGCCGCGTGTGTACGCCGGCGTGATGACGCGCGCGTCGCGTTCGAGGATCTTCTTCGCGCGCGGTCCCGGGGGCGGGACGACGATTTCAGGTTTGTACATGGAGGCCGACCCGTTGCCCTTCGCTGCAGGCACTCGGGCGGCCCTTCGCCGCATTCCAACTGCCATGGCAGCCTCCTTGAGCGTTGCGCTAGTTTAACATTTGAAGGAGACAGGAGACAGAATACTGGAGACAGGATGACGGCGATGGGACCGCCTGAGCGCGCGACTGCGTGAGAGCGCGAGCGTTGATGCGTCGAATGGGACGACGATGCACTCGTTCTCGCACGGCATCTCGATGGGGCTCACGCTGGTCGGCCTTTTCATTCATGCACTGTGCGCGTGCGCCGCGTCGTGGGATGCAGTGCACGGCGGATTTGCGCCGTCGGCTGGTACGCTGACATGGGGCATCATCGGAGGCGTGCCGATCTCGATCGGGCTCGCGATGGACGCGCACATCAAGGGGCGATGTTGGCTGTGGGGCGCGGCGGGCTTCCTCGGCATCACGGGCATCGTCGCGCTCGCGTTCATGCCGCCGGTGTGTCGACACTGCAAGCGGTACCGTCGCGTGAACGCACGTTGCGACCACTGTCCGCCACCGATGCGCCGACAGACGGCGTACAATACGAATCTGCCGCCTCGAGAATCCGCGGACGCCGAGGCGTGACTCTTAGAGGTCTTTCCCGCCGTCAACCGAGTAGTTCGGCGCTTCCTTGATGATCAGGATGTCGTGCGGGTGGCTCTCGCGAACGGTCGCTGCGCTCACCTGCATGAAGCGGGTGTCCTTGCGCAGCTGGTCGAGCGTCTCGCATCCGCAGTAGCCCATTCCCGCGCGCACGCCGCCGACCATCTGGTAGACGACATCCTGGATCGCCCCCTTCGACGGCACCATCCCCTCGACCCCTTCGGGCACGAGCTTCGATTTCTCCTCGACGCCCCCCTGCCCGTAGCGGTCCTTCGACCCCTTCACCATCGCGCCGAGCGAGCCCATGCCGCGGTAGGTCTTGTAGCTGCGGCCCTTGTGGATGATCGTCTCGCCGGGGCTCTCCGTGCACCCCGCGAACATGCTGCCCATCATGACGGAGTGTGCGCCCGCCGCGAGCGCCTTCGTGATGTCGCCCGAATGCCGGATGCCCCCGTCGGCGATCACCGGCACGCGCGACTTCGCCGCTTCGCGAGAGACGTCCATGATGGCTGAAATCTGCGGCACGCCCACGCCCGCGATGACGCGCGTGGTGCAGATCGAGCCCGGCCCGATGCCGACCTTGAGCCCGTTCGCGCCCGCCTTGATCAGATCGCGCGCCGCCTCAGCCGTCGCGATGTTGCCGGCGACGATCTGCTGGTCGCGGTAGCGCTTGCGCAATTCCCGAATCGTGTTGAGCACGTTCTCGGAGTGTCCGTGCGCCGTGTCGAGCACGATCACGTCCACTCCCGCGTCGATCAGCGCCTTCGCGCGATCGTGATCGTGCACGCCGATCGCCGCGCCGACGCGCAGCCGCCCGCGTTCGTCCTTGCACGAGTTCGGGTTGAGCGCGCGCTTGTTGATGTCTTTCATCGTGATGAGCCCGCGCAAGTTCAGCTCGCGGTCGATGATGAGGAGTTTCTCGACCTTGTTCTTGTAGAGAAGCGTGCGGGCGTCGTCGATCGACGTCCCGATCGGCGCCGTGATGAGCGGCATCTTCGTCATGACGAGCGTGACCGGTTTGGCGTCGTCGCCGTTCGTGTGGAACCGCAGGTCGCGGCTCGTGACGATGCCGATCAGCTTCTTGCCCTTCGTGATGGGGATGCCGCTGATGTTGCTCTCGCGCATGATGCGGCGCGCCGTCGCGACGGTCTCTTCCGGCCCGAGGCAGATGGGTTCGGCGATGACGGCCGCCTCGAAGCGCTTCACGCGGGTGACCTCGCGCGCCTGCTCGGTGATCGAGAGATTCTTGTGAATGATCCCGAGGCCGCCCTCTTGCGCCAGCGCGATGGCCAGGCGCGACTCGGTCACGGTATCCATCGCCGCCGAGACCAACGGGACGTTGAGGGTGATCGAGCGCGTGAGACGCGTCTGGGTTTCGACCTGGCTGGGTAGCACGCTCGAGTGCGCGGGGAGGAGGAGAACGTCGTCGAAGGTCAACGCTTCCGGAACGTCGGGGTCCAACATGGCGGGATTCTAGCAGGCGCCCTCAAGACGTCTCATCCAGCGCGCTTGGCTCCACATCCTGCGCAAAACTTCGCGCCGTCCGGTAACTTCACGCCGCAGCTGGAACAAAACGCGCCGGGAACTGCCCCTCCGACACCCGAGGGCGCCATCGCATCCTTCATCATCTGCGCCATGCCCATTCCCAAGCCCACGCCGGCCCCCAAACCGACGCCCGAGGCGGCACCGCCGTCTCCGGCCGGGTTCTTGGCCGCATCTCCGAGCGCCTGCGCCGCCTTGAACTTGAGGTAGGCGCTGGCGTCGCCCACGGCGGCCATGCCGGTGCGCTCGTCGATGACCTTCTGGACCTCTTCGGGGGGCACGATCGCGCCGATGAAGAAGTCGGTGAGTTCCAGACCGTACTTGGAGAAGTCCCCGGCGACGCGGCCCTTCAGCGCTTCCCCCAACTCGTCGTACTGGCGCGGGAGATCGAACAGCGTCTTCACCGTCTCGCCCAGGACGTCGTTCAGGCGCGCGACGATGACCTCCCGGAGGTACCCCTCGACAGCGTCGGTGGTGGCGCGACCGCGGCTGCCGACGAGCTGGTTGACGAACAGTTGCGGGTCGGTGACGCGGGTGGCAAACGCCCCGTGCGCGCGCAGCCTCACCATGGCCAACTCCGCGTCGCGGAAGACGACGGCCTCCTTCGTCCCCCACTTGAGATCGGTGAA
>CAYXVY010000269.1:0-8871 GCA_964468745.1 uncultured Planctomycetales bacterium
ACGCCGCCGTTCCCCGGCTACACGTCGGGCCACGCGACGGCGAGCGGCGCCGCGGGCAAGATCCTGGAACTCTTCACGGGCAGCGATCGATACGAGTGCGTGGGCATTCGCAAGGCGGGGGAACTCACGGAGATGGGCTGCAGCGTCGGTGAAATGCAGGCGGTCGACGGCAAGGTGGATGCGTCGATCAAAGACGACCGCGAAGTGCGGCTCAAGCTGCCGACATTCACGGCGACGGCCGACATGGCGGCGCTCTCGCGCATGCTGGGCGGCTACCACATCGCAACGGACAACAACGTCGGGCTCGACGTGGGCCGGAAGATCGCGCAGTACTGCTGGCCCAAGTACAAGGCGTACTGGGAAGGCACCGCCACCGTGCGGGAGTAGAGCATCAACACCCGCCTGTCGGGGCGTCGCAAGGCGCTCCGACAGGCGACTTGTTTCGCGGCGCGGCGGCGCGATGCGTCACATGCCGTTCTTGGCAACTCCAACCCGAATCGAGACACCATGAACCGATTGCTCTCCTCGTACATCATCGTTCTGGCCCTGATCCTCTGCGTTTCATCCGCCGCTTGGGCGCAGGCGACTCCGCCCCCGCCGGCCTCGCAGGACAAGCCCGCGGAGCCGGCCAAGCCGCCCGCGCAGGAGAAACCGGACGGGACGGTGTTCCAGTCGCTCGCCAAGAAGGTCTCGATCGACGGCCAGATCCGGCTTCGC
The DNA here is from genome assembly GCA_964468745.1 of uncultured Planctomycetales bacterium. Classification (GTDB taxonomy): domain Bacteria; phylum Planctomycetota; class MHYJ01; order MHYJ01; family JACPRB01; genus JACPRB01. The sequence continues at coordinate 718 of CAYXVY010000269.1, forward strand.
GCGGAGTATCGCGATCCCATCGCCTATTCGAGCGTGGCACTGCTGAACGAAGATGACGACCTTTACCTCCTGCGACTGCGCCTCAACATCAAGTTCGCCGTCAACGACACGATCGACGTGTTCGTTCAACCGCAGGACTCCCGCACGTTCGGCCAGGAGACGGGCGTCGCCGACAACGACAAGAACCTCGACCTGCACCAGGGGTGGATCGAGATCCGGAACATCGGGGAGGTTCCGCTGACGCTGAAGGCGGGCCGGTTCGAAATGCTCTACGGCGACGGGCGCATCATCAGCGCCGCGGAATGGAGCAACGTCGCGCGCGCCTGGGACGGGGCCACGATGCGCTACGCGGGAACCGACTGGTGGGTGGATGGCTTCTTCACCGTGATCAAAGAGCAGGCCAACCCCGCCGGGCAGGAAAACGATCAGAAATTCTTCGGGCTGTACGGCTCGTACACGGGGTTCGAGAAGCACGAGATTGACGTGTACGCACTCAACCGGCGCTTCCCGGACCTCGGCCGCCACGAAACGTCGATCGGCGCGCGCATGAAGGGCGCCACGTCGGGATTCGACTACACGGCGGAGGTGGTCGTGCAGACGGGGGAGCTGGGCGCGACCGATATATCCGCCCACGCCTTCGCGCTCACGTTCGGCTACACGTTCGAAAACGACTGGTCGCCACGCGTCGGAGTGGAGGTTACGTGGGCGAGCGGCGACGACGATCCCACGGACAGGGAGACGAACACGTTCGACGCCCCCTTCCCGTTTGGACACCTTTACCAGGGATTCGCGGACGTCTTCAGTTGGAAGAACGGCACGGACATCGCGCTGTATCTTCGCGGCAAGCCGAGCCCGACGTTCACATTGGGGCTCGACATCCACACGTTCCGGCTCGCGGAGGAGCGCGACGCCTGGTACGGCGCGGACCAGAAGGTCATCCGGCCCGGGGCTGTGGGCGCCAGCAACTCCCTGGGAACGGAGATCGACCTGCATGCGCGTGTGACGCTCGACAAGGTCGTGAAGCTGTGGTTCGGCTGGTCGCATTTCTTCCCCGGCGCGTTCGTGAGCGACACGGGGGACGACCCGGGGATGGACTGGATCTTCGCGCAGATGACGGTGGACTTCTAGGCGGGAGAAATAAGAATCCCGGCCACGGGGGGCCGGGATTCAAGTTCGCGGATAGTAGCGTACCGCTACTACTTGGTCATTGCCGACCCTCATCAGCTGGGCGCCGCATCGCCCGTCTTGACTTCCTTCGTCTTCGCTCAGCCGGCCTTGGCGCACTTGAGCGTCGACATCGCACCGCCCGTCGAATCCGGCGGCGGTGTGGGCGACGAACTCTTGCACCCGGGCACGGCTGCCACGCCGACGGCAAGGAAGGCAGCCAGAACGTACTTCAGGACGCGCTTGACCATACGCGCCTCCTTTTCGTTGCAAACGATGCTACCTCAAGAACCGCCGCAACGTCCCCGCTATTCCTCGCCTCAGTCCCGCGCCCGCTCGAAGATATCGGTCACGCGCACGGTCGATGACGTGCCGGTCACGCCGACCCAATCGACGGCACGCGGATCCACCTGCAGGTCCTTCACGACGCCGTCGCGCACCACGACGAGGAGAACGCGCCCCAGAACGAGCGACGTGCCTCCTTCAATCGGAACGATGCTATGCAGCGCGCACTCGAGGTGCACAGGGGCGCCCGCCACGCGCTTCGGCTTGACGCGCGTCGAGTCCTCCAGCCGCAACGTGGCAATGCGGTCGTAGTCGATCTCGCCGAGTCCCAGCGACACCACGAACTCACCCGTCTCCTCGATGTTCGTGCACGTCGGCTTCCTGCCGCTACGCGACGGATTGACGGCGACGGCGACGATTGGCGGCGTGCTCGACACGCCGTTGAAGTAGCTGAACGGCCCGACATTCGGGACGCCGTCCTTTGAAAGCGAGCTGATCAGCGCCAGCGGCCGCGGCGCGACGCACGAGGTGAGGAGACGAAACGAAGCGCTCGCGTCGAGCGTTGCGGGGTCGATTTCCACGAGGGCCACTATAACTTTTCCCGGTCGAATCTGGGAATGTGCCGCGCCAAGCGTGCGTAATCACCGTCGAACACCGTTTTCAAGGAGGGACTTGTGAAAGCAATCTGGGCAATCGTCGTGGCCGCCTCCCTGTCGGGGGCCGTCGCGGCGCAAGATGCGAAGAAGAGCGACTGTTGCGGCGCGCAGGGATTGATGTGTCCGAAGGACGGCAAGTGCGAAGGCACGTGCCGTGAGATTTGCGACAAGGTCGGCGCGACACTGAAGGCCGTACGCGCGCGCGTGGGCGAGATGATGCAGAAGGAAGTGGGACAGAAGTGCCAGTGCTGCGCCGGCGAGTGCACGGGCGAGGGGTGCTCGACCTGCGACACGGTGAAGACAAAGGTCTTCGCGCCGCTCATGAAGGAAAAGGTCAACGCCCGATTCAAGGACTTCAACAAGGAAGTCAGCCACAAGGTCAAGGGTGACAACGGCAAGGAAAATGACGTGAAGTGCACGTTCCTCAAGGGAGACACGTGCAAGGTGTGCGTCAACGACATGGCGGACGTTAGCTGGAAGAAGCTGAAGGAAATGTTCGCCGAGAAGAAGTAGTCGCAACCCGAAGTCTTGAAGCGGGGTGGTCCGAGAGGATCACCCCGTTTTCATTCTCGAATCCCGATCCCGATCCCAATCCCGATCGAAGCGAGCGTCAGGCGCAGATCGGGATTGGGGTCGGGATCCGCGCGCCGAAGGCGCGCGTGGCGGCGAGGTGTGGGAGTCGAACCCACTCACAAGCTTGTGGCTCGTGCACCGATTTTGAGGACCGGGGAGCCCCACCGGAGGCTCGTACCCCGCCATTCCCGTCGATTCCTCAGAAGTTGTACTGAATGAAGAAATTGAAGCGGTTGTCCGTACCGTCGTTGGAACTGTTGACGTACTCCGTCTTCCAGTTCAGGTAGTCGGCGCCGATCGTGATCGGACCGAACTTCATGCGGTTGCCGAACGCGATCGTGAAGTTTTTGTCCGGCGCGCCCGCCGCCAGGAACTCGTCGTCCGGGTCGTCCATGTAGATGCCGAGGAGCGGCGTCCACACGTCGCTCACCTTGACTTGCACTTCGATCCAGCCGCCCGTCGCGTCGATTTCCTCGACGCCGGCGACGCCCTGGCCGATGCCGCCGCGGACGTCGTCCAGATTCGTGCCGGTCCAGAACTCCAGGTAGAGGGTGACCCTGTCATGGACCGGGATCACCGCGTCGATGCCGAACATGGTGCTCGTGAAGCTGTCCTCGCCGCCCACCGGTGTGTCGAGGTCCTCCTTCGCGAAATGCACCCAGCCGCCGACCTTGATCGTCTTCTTCTCCACCCAGCCGTCGAATTCATAACCGGCGCGGAGCTGGATCGTCGGGAGGCTCGAGATTTCGCCGCGGAGGTACGAACCGTCAACCGCGCCGTCATCGGCGCCCGTGAGGCCGATGCCTCCGGTGATCGTGAAACCGCTCTTCGCGTACTCGACTCGGACCTGCGGACGCCGGTCGCCAGTGTTGCCGGCGTTCCACATCACGAAGTCGTTGTTTACCGTGGGCGCAAGCGGCGAGGCGATGTCCTCGCGCTGCCCCGCGAGCAGCGAGAAATCCTCCCACTGAAGCTTGACCCACGCGTGACGCATGCGGAGCGTCTCACGCGAGTTCGAGGCCGGCGACGCGGCCTGATAGAAATCTACCTCCACCTTGCCTGTGACCTGCGCATCGAGCGGATCCACCGTGCCCGCGTCCAGATCGAAACCGAAGCGGGTGAGGCGCGGATGCATCGTGAAATCGCTTTCACCGCCGGGGCCGGAACCCGTGTCGGGCAGGATCGTCATCGGGATCTGCGTATTGTTCGGCCGATCCGTGTCGTAGACGATGTCCAGGCGGATGAACCCGTAGAACGTGATCGCGGACTTGTCCTTCGTTGCGGCCTTCAGCGGGTCCGCGGGAACAGGCTTCGGATCCTGAGCCTGAAGGCATAGCACCAGGACGATCAGAACAGGGGCCATGGAGTCTCCTTCGTGCAAGCATGCCCGGGACGGAATAGTACGCCACGCGAACTCAGGGGCGCCCACCTCAGGTGAATGCCGGCGGCTGCTTGCACGGGCCTCCTCGTGTTGCTTTGATTACGTCGTGCGTGTCACATGGATATCCGTAAGCGCGATGCTCGCCCTCGCGGCATGCGCCGGACGACCCCGCCCGCCGGATCTCTTTGATGAGCGATTGGCCGGCGTAATTCCGGCCGCCGTCAACGACTGGTGGTTCACCGTCAGCCGCGACGGCTCGACTCCAGCGTGGGCGGAGCGTCGCGACTCGCAGGCCTTCGTCAACGTGGGCCAGCGGCGTTACGGACCGTACGTCTGAATCTGAGGGCCCGTCCTCAGCGCGAACGGTAGACGCGTGGCGTTTACCACCTGGATCGACGGGCGCAATCACGCCGTCATCGACGGCCGGCCCGGGGCCGCGTTCGACTCCATCGCTTGGCCTCCCGCCATGTGCGCCGACGGCGCAGTTATCGCCTACGCGGCGCGGCTCGGTGAGGATCAGTATTGCGTGGTCGGTGAACGCAAGGGGGCGGCATACCGGCACGTCGGACACCCTGTCATCACCGCGGATGGGCGCACCATCGCATACCCCGCGGACGATGCCACAGGCGCATTCGTCGTCATCGACGAACGGCGAGGTCCAGCGTTCCGATGGGTCGGCAATGTTGTCCTGAGTCGGGATGGCCGGCACATCGCGTATGGCGCGGAAGACGGCCAGCTCCGGTCGTTTATCGCCGTGGATCACCGGCCGGGCCCTCTCTTCGAGCGCGTGACGGCGCCGGCCCTCAGCGAAGACGGGAGCGCCGTCGCTTATGGAGCGCGCGAGAAGGGTCGCTGGCGTCTCATCCACGGCGACCGGCGCGTGCCCGTCGAAGGCGAGATCGCCTCGGTCTTCATCAGTCGCGACGGTCGGCACGCCGGATGCATCGTGGAGGAGGGACGCACGTACCGCGTGGTTGTCGAAGGAGTGGGCGGTCCGCGGTTCGATTGGATCGCGTGGCCCATGTTTGCGCCCGATGGTCACACGATTTACTTCGCGAGTCGGGGTCGCACGAAGGTCGTGATCGTGGGCGGACGGGAGTTGGAGCTGGGGGACTGGATCGTATGGGATCCCGTCCTGAGCGACGACGGAGTTCGCGTCTCCTTCGGAGCGCGCATCGGCCGCGAGCTCTGGCGCAAAGTCATCACGCTGTTGTAGTGCGACTGTCGTATTCATAAGATCTGCGTTCTTCATTAAGGAGACAGAGTCATGACGAGAGCCTTCGGCATCGTCGCGCTCGCGACAACGTTCGTCGCAGTGGGCGCGTTCGCGGGGGTCGCCCAGGACGGCGCGACCGCGAAGAAAGAACACATCATCGTCACACCCGACGACATCAAGTGGGGCGATGCTCCCCCATCGCTTCCGCCGGGCGCCAAAGCCGCCGTGCTCGAAGGCGATCCGAAGAAGGAAGGCTTCTTCGTCATGCGCCTCAAGGTGCCGGCCGGGTACAAGATCCCGCCCCACTGGCACGCCGGCGACGAGCGGGTCACCGTGATTTCCGGGAAACTCCTGCTCGGGCTCGGCGATACGTTGGACGAGTCCAAGTCGAAGGCGCTGCCCGTCGGCGGGTACTTCTCGATGCCGCCGAAAACGAATCACTTCGCGACGACGAACGAGGAAACGGTCCTCCAGCTCGCCACGATGGGACCGTGGGCGTTGACGTACGTCAATCCGGACGACGATCCGCGCAAGGGGAAATAACATAGGCGGGAATCCGTCACGGAGCCGCGGCTCAGCACCGCGGCTCCGTTTTTTTCTAGACGAACGTCACCGCGCCGGCCGCCACAGCCAGCAGCCAGACCCCCGCCGCGAGCCCCGTCGGCACCTTCCAGTTCGTCTCGCGCCCCAGCACGAAGAGCGACGGAAGATTCACGATCGGCCCCGCCACGAGCATCGCGGTCGCCGCCGCGGGAGATCCCATCTGCATCAACAGCAGCGCCAGGGGGATCTCGAAAAACGTCGGCAGCGCCACCAGCACGCTGATGGCCGAGATGAGCAACAGCGGCATGACCGCGCCGCCGGACGACATCTTGAGGCTGGCTGGCAGGATCAGGCTCGAAAGCAGCACGCCGGCGGCGATCAACGGCACCGTGACGACCGTCAGGTAGCCGACGTTCTTCACAAAGCGCCAGGCAAACTCCCGGGCGGTCTTCGGACCCTCGTCGGCGGCCTCCGCCGACAGCTTCACGGGCTTGAGACTCGAGCCGAAGATCCGTTCGAGGATCGCCGGCAGAATGAACACGGCGGCGAGCGAGGCGCCGAGCCGTGCGAGCGACATGTTGAGCGGGAACACGATGAACGTGAGCAGGAGGGCCGCAAGATTCAGCCCCGGCGACGCGAGCATCACCGCCAGCGCCGATCCCAGACGCGCCCCGCGCTCATAGATGCCGGTGAAGATCGGCGTGACACAGCAGGAACAGAGCATCAGCGGCGTTCCCGCGAGCCCGCCCATCAGCTGACGGCGGGCGGCGCCTCCCTGACCCAGCATGGTAGCGACCCACGTCGGCGAGAGCAGCGCTCTCACCGCGGCCCCGATCAGGATGCCGAAAACGAGCGCGGGCCAGACGCGGCCGAAGTAGTTCACGGTCGACTTCAGGACGCCCGTCGTCGTGAGGTCGTCGGCCTTTCCCGTCCAGCCCGATATGCGGACACTATCGACCTTCTTGTATGAGGCGGTCCACTTGTAATAGAAGAGTCCCGCCAGCGCGGTAAGGAAAATGATCAGCCCCGCGATCGCCATCGTGCGGCGCTGTCCGATTTGCGGCGTTGCCTGAGCAGTGAGTTCCATGAAAGTCGTTCCCGAATGAGAGTTCTGATTGCACCGACGGCACAGTCGGAACGGGAACGGCTATCAGGTGAAGGGCTTGCGCTGGACTTGCATGTTCTGGTCTTTCAGCTACGCGCGACGGAAGAAACGGGCAAATGGTCCCGCCATTCGAGGGAGTCGCGCTATCAGCCGAAGACCCTGATGAACATGTACGCCTATATATACGTAGCCCGGACCGGCGAAGTCTACAAAATTCCGCTCACCGCGGGGTATGATTAGAGTCAGATAAGGCATGGCGCTCTCGCGAGACGATTTCGCAGCCGCCTACGCCGCTCTGGCGACGAAGGCAAAGACACCGAAGGACGTGAAGCACGCCCTGCGGGAGCAGCAGTCCCTGCTCGACAAGGGCAAGCGCGCGACGCTCGCGGAGCTTCTCGCGACGCCCGTTCCCGCCCAGCTGGATCTGCGATCCGACAGGGACGCGCTGGACGCGCTGGGCGATCTGCTCGTCGAGCTCGAGATCATGAACGAGCCGGAGCTCGAGAGGCTGGTCGCAACGTTCCTCTCGCGCAGTTACCGCAAGACGCTACCCGCCATGCCGGTGCCCAAGTCACTCGACAAGTACGACGTCGAATGGGAAGTCGGGCGCGGCCACAGCGGCACGCTCTATCGTGGACGACGCGACGAGGCGCCGCACGAGATCGCGATCAAGGTCTTCCGCGCCGACGCGAAACCTGATGCGTCGCGCGCGAAGGCGATGGTCGGGCAGAGCGAGCCGGGACTCGTGCCGGTCTACGACGCGGGCGACGACTACCTCGTCATGGCGTTCGTCGAGGGGACGTCCATCGAACGACTCCTCGCGGAGCGGAAACTCTCCCTGAGACACGGATTCGAACTGATCGAAAAGGCGGCGAATATCCTGGCTCCTCTCCACGCGAAGGTTCTCGCGCACGGGTCACTCGGCCCCGGCTCGCTGCTCCTCGACCACGGCGATGCGGTGCACGTCGCGGACTTCGGCCTGCAGCCGGGCTCGCCCACGGACGACGTGTTCGCGCTCGGCGCCGTTCTTTACGAGATCGCCGCAGGGGTGCCTCCCTACGAGGGGTTCCATTCGCGCGAGCTGAAGCCGCCGTCGCGCTACAACGCCTCGGCCGGCGGCTCCGCCGAAGCGATCATCCTGAAGTCGCTCGCCCGCGACGCGTCGCGCCGTTACCCGAACGCCGCCGCGATGGCCGCTGACCTCGGCAAGTTCATGCGACATAAGACGTGA
>CAYXVY010000270.1:0-4100 GCA_964468745.1 uncultured Planctomycetales bacterium
CGCCCGCATCGAGCAGGCGCCGGAGCGCCTCCGCTTCCTCGCGACCGGCGCGCAGTGGGGCCGCCTCGTCACCCTCGAGGTGGATGCAAGCGCCCCGCTCCTCCCCGGCGACATCTACGACGTGAGATTCGCGCCATGAGGTACCTCGCCATCGCCCTTGCGCTGCTGGCAGGGTGTTCGTCGTACGAGCCAAAGCCGCTCGACCCTTGCGCCATCCTCGAGGAACTGCGCGCGCTGAAGGTCGAGATGCCGGAGGGCGGACTCGGACCCGAACAGGCTGTCGCGATCGCACTCGTCTTCAACCACGATTTGCGCGCCGCGCGACGCGAACAGCAGATCGGCGAAGGCTCGGTTGTCGCGGCGGGCGCGGCCACCAATCCGGAACTGCGGCTCGGGCTGGCGAACCTGCTCGCACTCCCGCTCGGCTTCGCCACGGGCTTCCGGTTCTTCCCCGGCGTCCCGGGCGAGAGCGACGCCAAGGAACGGCTCGCGCAGGCGAAGCTCGACGCGGTCATCGCACGCCTGGCGGATCGCGAGGCGCGGCTCGGCGCCGAGGTGCGGACCGCGCACGCGCGGATACTCATGCTCGACGAACTGACGCGGCTGGTGGATGCGTCGCTCCGTCTCCACGACCTGCAGTCCGATGCGATGCGCGACCGGATCGAGCAGGCGGTGTCGACGCAGCTCGAAGGGCTCGTCGCGGGCCTGCGGCGCCGCGAACTCGAGGGCGAGCGCGAGTCGCTTGCGGCCGAGCGCGCGGAGGGCGTCGCCGATCTCAACGGACTGCTCGGGCTGTCGCCGGACACGCTGATCACGCTTCGCCCCGGGGCGGACCCCGCGGTTCCGACCGGCGGGCTCGCGCAGCTCGAGGTGGAGGCGCTCGAGTCGCGCGCGGATCTGCGCGCGATGAAGCAGGACTATGAACAGTCGGAGCAATCGCTCCGCCTGGAGCACTTGAAGGACGTCCCGTGGCCCCGGTTCCTGCAGGCCGGCGTCGACGGAGCTCCGACGCAGACGGGTGGCGAGATGTCGAGCGGCCTGCCGATTCCGATCTTCAGCTCCAACGAGGGGGGCCTTTCGGCCGCCCAGGCGCGGCGCGAGCAGTCGCGCGAGCGGTTCACGGCGCGTTTGCATGCCGTGCGCGGCGAACTTCATCGAGCCCTTCTGGCGGTGCGCGACGGCGATCGACGGCGCCGGCACTTCGAGGACATCATGGTTCCGGCGATGGCGGACCTGGAGAAACTCGCGCAGGTCTCGGTCAACGACGGCGTCATCGACACGATCCGCTGGGCGACGCTGCAGGAGCGCACGTTCGACCTGCGGCGGCAAGGGGCGCGCGCGCGATTCGAGTGGCGTCGGGCGATCATCCAGCTCGAACTCGCGACGGGGCGGCCGTGATCCGAGCCGCGCTCCTCGCCGCCATCGCCGCCTCCACGCTCGCGCAGGACGCGGGAACCCTGGACGTCTCGTTCCTCGAGATGCCGCGGCACGGCCTGGCGATCGTCCTGCGGACCCCGGGCGGAAAGACGATCGTGATCGACTCCGGGCTCAAGGACGACGAGTATGACGCGGGGCGGGACACGATCGGTCCCTTCCTCGACGCCCGCGGCATCACGCGGATCGATGCACTCGTGTTGAGCCACGCGCACCGCGACCATATCGGCGGCGCGGCATGGCTGATCGAACACTACGAGGTGAAGCGGCTGCTCGACAATGGCGGCGACGGGTACGGCAAGCTGCGCAAACGCGCGAAGGAGCGGGGCGGCGAACCCGAAGTCGTGCGCGCCGGCAGCACGCTCGCGTGGGACGACGCGCTCGAGGTGGAGGTCCTGTCGCCCCCAAAGGACGGGGTGAAGTCGACGAAGAAGGACCGCGAGAACGACAACTCGATCGTGCTGCGCTTGCGGCACGGCCGGAATGTCTTTCTGTTCCCCGGCGACATTGAAGAAGCCGGACGCGACCATCTGCTGGCGGCGTATGGCACCGACAAGCTCAAGGCCACCGTGCTCGCCGCACCGCACCACGGGTTTTTCAGCGGATCGTCGTTCGCCGAGGCGGTCAAGCCGGAGATTGTCGCCGTGTCGTGCCTCGGCGAGTACGACGACCGCAAGATTCGCAATCCCGGGCAGGCGGCGACGGACCTCTTCGGCGCGGTCGGAGCGAAAGTACACGTGACAGCGTGGCACGGCACGATCGAAGTCTCATCGGACGGAAAGGTGTGCTCCGTCAAAACCGCGCGCGGCAAGAAGTAGGCGGCCTCGTACGGGACGGTACGTCCCTGACGCAAATGGTTTCGCCCCTCTCAATCGTCAGAGCAGTAAAGCGCGCCGGCCGCGGGTGCATGCATCGTCGTCGGCGCCATGGGCCACGGTCCGCAGGGTCGCGAACGTCTCACGCCAGCTCGAAGAGCGGCTGCGGTTCTGTCAGTCCTTTCACCTCGAACGACCCCGCCTCGCGAACCCCGCGCGACACACACGCCGCGAATTCGCGACTCATCAGCATCGGGCGCGACAGCTTCGACGTGAGGCCTTCGATCCGCGACGCCAGATTCACCGCCGGCCCGATACACGTGAAGTCGAGCCGCGACGCGCCGCCGATATTCCCGTACGCGACTTCGCCCAGGTGAAGCGCGAGTCCAATATGCAGATCTGTCTGCCGCGCCACGTTATAGCGCTCCAGCGCCGCGGCGGACTCGTCATAGGCGCGCAGCGCCCCCTCACACGCATGCTTTTCGCCACCAGCGCCGATGGGGAAGATGCCGAGCAAGCCGTCGCCGATGAACTTGAGCACCTCGCCTCCATGGCGCTCCATCGCCGGAACCTGACATTCGAACAGGTCGTTCAGCAGCCGGATGAGCGCCCCGGGCTCCTTGGATTGCGACATCGACGTGAAGCCGCGCAGATCGGAGAACCAGATCGCGCAGCGGATCGTCTCCGTGTCACCTCGCTGAATGTGACCCGAGAGAATACGGTCCCCCGCGCCGCGACCGACGTAGGTGCTGAGAAGGTTCGCGGCCGTGCGGGCGAGCGCGAAGATCTCCGCCAAGCGCGAAAGCGGCCGCACGATGCGCGTAAGGGCGTCGATTTCGTCCGGCGAGAATTCGTGGCCGGCGTCGCTGGACAGCGTGATCGCGTGCACCTGGCCGGTGGTGAACTTCAGCGGGAACGCCGCGTAGCCCGGCATGCGGACCGGCTCGCCCGTGCGAAAGACCCGGCCCACAGGGCTCCCGAGGAACTCCGCAGAGTTGAGGTAATCGTAGGTATTCTCGCGCACCTCGACCGGACGGCCCTTCTGCCAGAAGAAGCTCCGGCCGACGATGTGCGGATGCAGCGTCCTTACGAACGCTTCGACGCGATCGAGGCGAATTCCCGCCTCCACCAGCCCGGGCAGAAGCTTGTCCAGCAATGCGACGGGATTGGGCGCGCCAGGGGCGCCGTCGACAAGCCACTCGAACAACTGATCGACTCGGGCCGAATCCACAAGCGCCAGCGTAGCACGGAATCGGCTCCACACGCCCTTCCTGTACAATCGCGCCGTGCCCCCCTGGCTCAAGCATCCCGCGACGTCGCTCGGCATCGGTTTGCTGTGCTTCCCCCTCGCGAAGCTCATCTGGATTCCGAACTACGTCTTCAATTTCCTGACGACGCTCGTCCACGAGTGCGGGCACGCGCTCTTCGCGTGGCTGATGGGGATGCCGTCGATTCCGACCGTGAGCATTACCGGAGGCGGCGTGACCGTCTGGCAGGGACAAGTTCTGATTTTCGCGCTCATGATCTGGCTGGCGCTGGGCACGATGGCGTGGCGACTGCGAGGGCGCCGTCCGATCATGATCGCGCTGGCTGTCGCGTGCGCCGTCTACCCGCTCCTCGCGTTCACGCGCGCGCGCGAATTCGTCGCGATCGCCGGCGGCGTGTCGCTTGAGGTCGGTGGCGCCGTGGCGTGTTTCGTGGTCGTGCTCTCCGCCCATCTCGAACGCCCGATCGAGCGTCCACTCTACGCATTGTGGGGCTGGTGGATGCTCCTCAACCGTGCGAGCGAGACGGCCCTCATGATGCGCAGCCCGATCTACTGGGAACGCCAGCGCGTCTATGAGTCTGGGC
>CAYXVY010000271.1:0-5133 GCA_964468745.1 uncultured Planctomycetales bacterium
CGCTGCGGAAGCCGAGAAGGACTTCGCAAAGGGCCGGGAATGCGACCCGAAATGCGCGCATGCCTTGTATGGATTCGCGCTCTCGCATCATCTCCGCGACTTCGGACAGCCGCCGGACAGCAACGCGCACTATGCGCCGGCTCTGGAGGCTTACTCGAAGGCGATCGAGGCGGAGCCGGAATGCTTCGCAGCGTATCTGTCGCGTTCGCTGCTGCTCGCCCAAGGGGGAATGCGCGATCGCGGAATAGCCGACATCGACGCATACCTGAAGCGGCTGCCGCACGGGGTGGTAGGGTGGACGCGGCGCGGCCTTCTGCATGACGAGATGAAGAAGTACGACGTCGCGCTGCAGGACCACAGCGCCGCGATCCGCATCAACGGCGGCTACTTCTGGGGCTGGGCGAACCGCGCGGGCCTTCTCCAGCGCCTTGAGCGGTGGCGCGAGAGCGACGACGACTGGACGCGCGCGCTGCAGATCCTCGGCGGATACGGGGTCGGATACGCGAATCGCGGGATGTGCCGCGCGAAGCTGGGTCAATGGGCGGAGGCCGTGCAGGACTGGGAGAAGGCGATCGAACTCGACGCCAATCTCGAGTCTCAGGTCCGCCTCGGGCTCGACGAGGCGCGGAAGAGGCTGAAGAAGGAATAAGACGGTTTACAGTCTCTCGATAGCGACCGCCATGCGCGTGCTCCTCGCCGTTCAAGGTAACTCCAGCCTGCGCGAACGGTGCCGCGAGATCATCGTGGATCTCCTTTTGCACCCGCTCGCACTTCAAATCCGATTTGTTTGATCGTTTTTCTCTAGGGCAAGAGACGATTCAACGGGCATGCGAAGGCAGGGGGCAGCGGGCCTCGATGCCGATCGACCCCATCGACCCTCTGCCGCATCGTACTTCGGCGATACGCGGACAAGCAGCCTCCGGGCGACGTAGACAGTCCTCGGGGGGCGTGCTAACGTCACGCCCGTGATTGACCCCGGGGCCGTCGAGCACGTCGTGCCCCCGCCGCCGCCCACGCGCAATCCGCTGAAGCGCCTCTACCGCTGGGTCCTGACGTGGGCGCACCACCCGGCGGGCACGTGGGTTCTCGCGATCCTCGCGTTCCTCGACTCGTCGGTCTTCCCGATCCCGCCGCTCTTCCTCCAAGTCGCGCTCTCCATCGAGCGCCCGCGACGCGCGTGGTGGTACGCCGCCGTCAACACGATCGCCTCCGTCGCCGGCGCGTGCCTCGGGTACTACATCGGCTACGCCCTGTGGGATGCGATCGGCGTGAAGGTCGTCGGTGAACTCTCGCCCAAGACACGGAAGGACATCGCGGACAACCTGTTCCAGGTCGCGCTCATCTACTCCTTCATCCCGTTGCCGTACAAGCTGATCACGATCGGCTCCGGGTTCCTGCACGCGAACCTGGGAACGCTCCTCCTGGCATCGACGATCGGCCGCTCGCTCCGCTTCAACATCCTCGCCTGGCTCTGCTGGAAGTACGGCGTGCGCGCCGGGTCGATCATCGAGAAGTACTTCAACTGGGTGCTGCTTGCAATCGGCCTGATGGTGGGCACGATCCTGCTCGTGACGAAGGTGGTCCTGGCGCGCTGAACGCTACGGACGCGTCGCGAGCTGGACGTCGTCAATCTGCAGGTACGGCCGCTCATCGCCGAAGACCAGGCGCTTCTCGCCGGCGGCGCCCACATGACGGATGCGATCCGTCTTTCCGTCGATGCTGAAGCCGGGCGACGCAATGCCGGTCACGCGGACGGCGGGATCGCCGAGCGAGAACTCGACGTTGAGCCACGCGTAGCGCTGGTCGCGCTGGATTTTCCGTTCGAAGAGAATGAGGGCCTTGTCCTCCACCTGCAGCACGATACGCGACTCCGCAAGATTCGTCCGCACGCGCATGCGCACGACAAGAGCGTGATGATAGTGGACGTCGCCCGGCACCTTCATCGCGGCGTTGAGCACGCCCCTCTTCTCCGTCGCGACGAGCCACTCGCCCTGCTTGTCGTGCCAGCCCTCGACGATGCCGATGCCGGCCATCGACGCGCGGTCGAACGTCGTGCTGTAGAACGTGCGCGTGCCCGGGGTGCCGGCGCTCAGAGCCGCGGCCTTTTTCGGCGCGTCCGGCGCAGGGCTGGTCGTGCAGGCGTCGGGGCCCGCGACGAGCTTCTCGCCCGTGCGCAGGTCGAACGGCCGGCCGTAATCGTCCTTGCCGGTGAGGTGCCCCTCGAGGGCGACGATGCGCAGGTGACCTTGCAGGTCGGCTCCGACTGCGAACTTGGCTTGCGTCTGCTCGATCCAGGCGCCGACATCCTTGGCCGCGACGTACCACCGTGCGGCCGCCGCGCTGGAATCGATGCACGCCTCGCCGCGTTCGACGTGGATGGCGGGGGCCGACTCGGCGATTTCGTACGCCAGGCCGATCTGCGTCTGCACGCCGAGCGAGACGGGATAGTCATCGAGCAGGAACGTGACACCGCCGCGATCGGCGATGAGCGTGTCCCCTTCCGCCACGAGAACGGCGCCGTGCACCTTCTCGCGACGCGTCTTCCCAACGCGCTGGATCTGGAGATCGCCGGTGACGTCGGTGATCTTGATGCCGGCGAACCGCATGGCCACTGTCTCGCGCACGCGCGGGGGCGAGACCGGCACAGGCACCGGTTGCGGCGGGTCCTGTCCCGTCGTCGGCGATACGGGGATGTCCTTCGATTTCGGAATCTCGGGCCAGGCGATCGGCGGTTCCGGATCCTGGTCCGGCGGCGTCACGCGCGGCGTTGTGTCGCGCGGCGGCGTCGTGTCCTTGACGACATCCGGCGCCTTCTCGATGCTGCCCGAGTCTGTCTTGCCGATCGGGGAATTCGTACGGTCCGGCGTCCCCGGGTTTTTTGACGTGAGGACGAAGAGAACGGCGAGGAGGATCGCCGCCGCGGTGGCGACGAACATCGCGAACTGCGAGCGCGCCTCCGGCCGCACGACGCGCAAACGCCGGCTCTGGCTGCGGCCCACCGCGGCTACGACATGCGCACGAACGTCCGCGGGCACGATACGGGACATCTGCGACGAAGCCCGCTGCAGCTCGATCAGCGCCACCTCGCGCCGGCAATCATCGCACTGCGCCATGTGAAGAACGACGAGCGCCCGCTCTTCCTCGTCGATCGTCTCTTCGACATACGCCGCCACGATCTGCGAGTCTAGGCACGGCTCCTGCTCGGGCGCCGCCCCCGCAATCACGCGGTCGCGCAGCGTCTGCGGGACGGGCACCGGCACGTCCGGCTCGGCCGCCCACAATAGAAGGAGGGCGGTCTCCCGACGGCACTCGTCGCAGTCGGCGAGGTGCGCCCAGAGCGATTCCGTCTCCGCGGCATCGAGTTTGCTCTCGACGTACGCGGCCACGAGTTCAGAGTCTGGGCAGTTTTCGCGCATCCCTAAGCCATAGAAGAGACACCGGCGGGCGCGCGTCGCGTACGATTTTTCATCATGGAGTATGGGCTCCCACCCCCCTTTTCAGCAGTTCCTTCGCGCGGAGCATGAGGGGGGAAACGGAGTTCACGGGGAGCTTCATCACATCGGCGATCGCCTTGTACGAGAGACCGTCGAAGAAGAACAGGCGGATGAGCAGTCGCTCGCGCGGGGGCAGCTGGGAGAGCGCGCGGATCATGCGCTCCTGGTCCTCCGGGCCGGCGGACGAGACGAGATCGCGGTCGGGAATATCCAGCGCCGGCTCGTCGAGTTGCATGAACTTGAGCGACCCCTTGCGCTTCTCCGTCCGGATGTAGTTGAGCGCGAAGCGCGTGGTCACGGACGTGAGCCACGTCTTGAAGCTCGACCGGCCTTGGAAGAGCTTCATGCGATGGAAGTTCTTGTCGCACAGCCCGAGCAGGACCCCCTGGTAGACGTTGTCGATGTCCTCATCCTGCGCGGAGCCCAGCACGCGGCGCAGCGTGAAGCGCGCAGCGTCGTAGACGTTCTGCCCGAACGTGTCGACGAGCTGCTCCCACGCCCGGGCGCTGCCTTTAATGCACTCGCTGATGAGCTGGCGTTCGTTCATCTCCCACCCAAAGACTCAACGACGTGGACGCCCTGCCCGGCCCCAGTATATTCCTTTCTACGACAGGGCGGCATCGATTCGTGCCGGAATTTGTGGCGCGGATCCTGAGGGCCCCTTTTCCGGGGCGATTCAGGCTCAATTCCCGCGACAGACGGCTTACTGTCCGTTGGAATGTCGCGCTTTGTGATCCCCCTGCTTGTTGCGCTGTGCCCGCACGCCCTCTGGGCACAGGCGGGCGGCTCGTCGACCGGCAGCACCAGTTCCACAGGCAGCAAGACTACGGGGAGCGGCACCAGCGGCGGCGGGGGAAGCAGCGGCCCGGCCCGCACGGTCTTCTCGTGGGACGACACGATTGAGAACGGGATCGCGCGAGCGGGAAACGCGAAGTACATCTTCCTCTATGTTACGCCTCCCGGTGAGACTATCGCCCCCGCCGCGTTCAGCTGCGCGGACGTGCTCGACGCCGCCGATCATCTCAAGGGAAAGTGGGTGTTCGTGCGCATCCCATTCAAGGCGGGCGACCCGACCCTAAAGCGCCTGAAAATCACGGCGGCACCCGCCATGATCGGATGCGACGGCTACGCGAACGCCTACCAACGGTCGTCGAACGTCACCGTCGAAGGCATCCGCACGATCCTCCGCGC
Source organism: uncultured Planctomycetales bacterium (assembly GCA_964468745.1). Lineage (GTDB taxonomy): Bacteria > Planctomycetota > MHYJ01 > MHYJ01 > JACPRB01 > JACPRB01. The sequence goes on from CAYXVY010000271.1 coordinate 4,686, forward strand.
CACGCCGGAGCCCGTCGAGCGATTCAAGAGCATGGTCACCGACAGCTGGACGTACGCCCAAAGCGCGCTTGCGTCGGGGCAGGAGGCGAAGGCCGTGAAGTTCATGGTGGAACTGGCCATGACCGGAAAGCACGCCTGGCCGGAGATCGAGCAGTCCTTCGAGCGGCTCGCCGACCTCGGGAAGAAACGGTTGGCGGCGTGCGTCGACGTGCCGGCGCTGCAGAAGATGATCGGCGAATACAAACAGACCCCGCCGGGGGCCGCTGCCGAGGTGAGGATCGCCGACGCCGACCTCAAGAAGGATGCGATCGCCCCGGCCATCGCCCGCTGCATGAAGGTGCTCGCCATCGAGGACGAACGATGGAAGGACGCGCGGGACGCAGCCCGGCGTCAGCTCGCGACGATCGAATTCGAAGGGAGCCGCCGTATCGACGAGGCCGTCGAGCTC
>CAYXVY010000272.1:0-13885 GCA_964468745.1 uncultured Planctomycetales bacterium
CTCAAGCTCGACGAGTCCGCTCCGGAGCTGTTGAAGGCGTTCCGCAAGAGCTCGCCGTGCAAGGTGACGATGAGCCTGACGACGAAGGACAAGTCGGGCGCGAAGGCGACCTACTTCACGGTTCTGCTCGAGAACGCGCGCGTGGTGAGCTGGCGCATCGCGCTGCCGCACGCGGCGAAGCGCGAGTTCCAGGAGCTGCCGCACAGCATGGAGGTCGCGTTCAGCTTCGAGAAGACGACGGTGACGGCCGAGAAGTTCGACAGCACGTCGAAGGGTCATCCGAAGAAGATGGATACGTTCGAGTTCCGGAACCCGACGGGGTAGCGTCCAGCGAATTTGAAAAAGGCCGGGGCGCCGTCAGGTGCCCCGGCTTTTTTTTAACGCGGAGTTCGCGGAGGAGGCCCAGGAGAGTGCGCCGAGCTTCACGGGGGTTGGGCGGTTCCTCCCTTCCTCATTCCCTGTTCTGGTCCGCGATCTCTCCTTCCATCTTCCGCGACCTCGGCGTTTAATATCACTCTCGGATGACTGATACCCATGAGTCGTGAACGAAGTCTGCTCGAACGCCTCGCACACCCGAAGTCCGGTGCGACGCGCACGCTGACGCTCAATTCGCAGGAGATGGTGCGTTCCGTCGTGTGCCATCTCCAGAAGATGCTCAACACGAAGCAGAATCACGCGCCCGCGCACATGGATTACGGGATCCCGGATCCGTCGGACGTCGCGCACGCGTTCCCCGACGCGATCGGCACGATGCAGAAGTCGATCCGCGCGTGCATCGAGAAGTACGAGCCGCGGCTGACGGGGGTCAACGTCGTGCACGTGCAGAGCGAGCAGGACGTCCTGACGCTGCGCTTCCAGATCACGGCGCAGCTGGCGAACACGAAGGAGCGGGTGCCGGTCTGTTTCGACACGCTGGTCGATTCCAGCGGCCGGATCAAGGTGAAGGACTGATTTCCGATCGTGGATTCCGGATGCGGTTCACGCTTCGCCGCGAAGCCGGCGAGCCTTCCGCAACCAGAAATCAGCAATCCGAAATCACTCTCGCACTCGCATCACAAGCTCGAAGGCCAGCTTCAATTCCCCGCCCCCGGCCTTGATCGTGATCGAGTGCTTTCCGACCTTGGCCGACTTCGGCGTCTGGACGTTCACGCGCGTGGCGGTCCGGGTCTCGACAGTCCATCCCTCGGGGACGACGACGTCGGGAGCCTCTTTCGCGCCCGCGATCGTCACGTGCAGAAAGTCACCCGAGACGGCGACGGGGTTTTCGACGGTCGCGGTCACGTCGGACTTCTTTTCCGAGACTGGGTCCATGCGTTTCGCGTCAGGGCATCCGGCCTTCTGGACTTTCGCCAGAAGCACGGCGGGCGTGGCCTTCTCCGAATCGTAGAAAACGACGATCCACTCGCCGAACGGATTGCCGCGCACGGCGCGCACGACGTCTAGGACTCCGGGCTGCCCGTCCAGGGCCTGCTGTCCGACGTCGTATCACCAGAGCGAGAAGCTGATCGCCGAGACCGTCTCGGCAAGCTTCTTCCCATTGGCGGTGCGCAGCTTCTCCTCCGGCTTCTCCTGCGCAAGAAGGAGGAGTGCGATCATGATCGCATGCATGCGCGCCATCGTAGCGCTGACCGACAGCGTGCGCGACAGCAACATGATCGGCAGCAGCTCTGCCGCGATCTCGGGCGCGTTGAAGTCGACGACCAGGAACCCGCCGGCGACCCCGGTGAGGAGCAGCGTCACCAGGATCCGCGAGCGTTACCAGCCGTACTCGCCCGCGAAGAGGGAGTAAAGAAGGAGGAGCGCGCCGAAGACCATCGCCGCCGAAACGACCCTGCGAACCCACTGCAGCATGGCGTCCATCCCACGGCGCAACAGGTTCGGAGCCAACAACTGATGGTTGCGGATCCCTGATGCCTGATTGCTGATGTCGGTAGTCTTGCCCGCTGCACGGCGACGCGCGACCAGAATCCAGAATCCGGAACCAGCAATCAGAAATCAGACATCGGAAATCGGGAATCAAATTGGGGGACGCCCTCCCGCCCCCACCGCTATAATCGCGCCCTTCGCTTCTGACTCCGGATCTGCCCGACCTGCAATCCGCGATCAGAAATCAGCATTCGGGAATCCGTGTTCAACAAGTACTACCAGGACGAGCTGGCGTTCCTGCGCGAGATGGGCCGCGAGTTCTCGCAGGCCCACCCGGAGGCCGCCCCGTTCCTCGGCGAACGCGGCGCTGACCCGGACGTCGAACGCCTCCTCGAAGGATTCGCCTTCCTCACCGGACGCGTCCGCCAGAAGCTCGACGACGAGATCCCGGAGTTCACGCACGCCCTGATGGAGATGATCTGGCCACACTACCTGCGGCCGATCCCCGCGACCACCGTCGTGCAGTTCGAGGCGCTGCCGCAGGCGGCGAAGGAGACCCGTGCGATCGCGCGCGGAACCGAGATCGACACGGTGCCCATCGACGGCACCCCCTGCCGCTTCCAGACCGCGTACGACGTCGCCCTCCATCCGGCGGTGCTCGACGGCGTCGAACTCCGCACCGAGACGCCGCCTAACCTCAAGGTGAAGCTGCGCTTCCCCGAGGGCGTGCAGGCGAAGAAGGTCGCCATCCCGAGCCTCCGCTTCTTTCTCCACGGCGAGCCGACGGTCGCGCGCGCCCTGTACCTCTGCCTGCTGCACTGCGTGAAGCGCATCACGATCAAGTCCACCGAGGGCGGGGCGTCCGGGCGCACGATCCAGCTCGGACCGGAGTGCGTCAAGCCCGTCGGCTTCCGGCCCGAGGAGGCGCTCCTGCTCACGCCCTCCACCTCCTTCGACGGCTACCGGCTGCTCCTCGAGTACTTCGCCTTCGCTCCGAAATTCCTGTTCGTCGACATCACGGGACTTGAGCGGCTGTCGGAGCTCGGCGACGCGCGCGGCTTCGAGATCCTCTTCGAGCTCAAGCGGCTGCCGGAGGCGATGCCGGCGCTCGGCACGGCGGGCATCCTCCTCAACTGCACGCCCGCGGTGAACCTCTTCAAAAACGACGCCGACCCGATCCGGATCGACCCGCACCGCACCGAGTACCGCGTGCGCCCCGCGGGCAACGTCTCCGAGCACTTCGAGATCTACTCGATCGGAAAAGTGGCGGGACTCATCAAGGGGAGCGCCAAGCCGCGCGACTACCGGCCGTTCTTCGGATTCGGGCACTCGATCAGCGGCTCCGGCGACGACGCGTCGTACTACCGCTCGCGCATCGACCGCTCCGTCGCCGGCGAAGGGACCGAGACGTTCCTGACGTTCGTCGCGCGCACGGGCGAGACCGCATCTCCCGCCGAAATCGAGACCGTGACGCTCGACCTGCTGTGCACGAACCGCCAGCTTCCGCAGAAGCTGCGCGTGGGGGACGTCAACGCGCCGACCCCCAGCTCGCCGGTCTTCGCGCGCTTCAAGAACATCACGAAAGTCTGGCCCGCCGTGCCGCCGCCGCTCGGCGGGGAGATCTACTGGCGCCTGCTGTCGCACATGTCGCTCAACTTTCTCTCCCTCACACGGCCGGAGACCCTGCGCGGGATCATCGGACTCTACAATTTCCGCGCGCTGGTCGACCGCCAGGCGGAGCAGGCGCACAAGCTGCTGCTGGACGGCATCAAGCGCGTCACGTCGCAGTCGGCGACGCGGCTCCTGCAGGGCGTGCCCGTGCGCGGGATCGCGATCGAGATCGAGCTCGAAGAGGACAACTTTGCCGGTGAGGGGGACGTCTACCTCTTCGCTACGATGCTCAACGAATTCTTCTCGCTGTACGTGACGCTCAACTCGTTCAGCCAGCTCACGGTTAAGGGGCTGAAGTACGGAGAGGTGTACGCGTGGCCGCCGAGGATCGGGGCGCGGGCGCTTGTGTAGACAGAGGCGAATCGAGTGAAGGCAACACCGAGTCATCCGAGGGAACCGAGAAAGCGGCATGCGGGCAGATCGCAGTCGTTCCAGTTGCCGCGACATTCCGGACTAACGCAGAGAATGCGGAGCACCCGCAGAGTCGCTTGGTGCGCAGAGCTCCGCCGCCGTGCGGGCGGAGCCCGCACGAGCGGCCACGCAGGCCGAGATTCCGAAACGCTCAGCGGCGAACGGGAGCGTTTCGGAATCTCGGCCTGCGTGGCCGCGCCCGCGCAACGCGCGGGCCGGCGGAGTCCCGCGATGCCTCTGCGCCCCAAACCTCTCAGCGGTGCCTCTGCGAGCTCCGCGTTTATCCGTCGTTCTCCGCGCTCGTGCACCTTGCCGTTTGCCGGCCCATCCTCGGATTCCTCGGTTGTCTCGGTGTGTGTCCGGCCGTTCTTCGCACATTCAGGGCATCGACTCACGCCGGCGCATTTCGGATCACCTTCATGACAACCGAGACAGACCTGAAGGACATCCTGCAGCGGGAGGCGCGGGAGTTCTCGTTCTTCCAAGCCGTGCGCATGATCCAGGCCGCCTCCCCGGACGCCGCCCCCGTGGGCACGCAGGGGCCGCCGGAGCGCGAGCGCATCCGCTTCAAGTGCGACCTCGGCCTCGGCTTCCCCGACAGCGATATCACCGAGATCGGGACGATCGACAGCCCGGGCGGGACGCGCTTCGAAATCACGACCGCGTTCCTCGGACTCTACGGCTCGGCCTCGCCGATCCCTGTCTTCTACACGGAAGACCAGATCGAGCAGGACTCGAGCGACGACAGCATCCTGCGCGGCGTGATGGACATCTTCCATCACCGCCTCATCTCGCTCTTCTACCGGGTTTGGGAAAAATACCGCTACGAGATCCTCTTCCGGCCCGGCGGCGAGGACATCGTCTCGCGTCGCCTGCTCTCGATGATCGGGCTCGGCGCCGACCTGGCGCCCCCGCGCTCGCGCATCCCGGCCGTGCGGATGCTCGCCTACACCGGTCTGCTCACGCAGCAGCCGCGCTCCGCCTCCGCGCTGCGCGGAATCCTCGCCGACTATTTCGATGAGATCACCGTCGCGATCGAACAGTGCACCGGCCAGAAACTCGACATCGCCGAGTCCCAGCAGGTCCGCCTCGGCAGCGCGAACACGACGCTCGGACGCGACGCGTCGCTCGGCAGCCGCATCTTCGACCGTGCCGCCACGTTCCGCGTCAGCCTGGGCCCCGTCGGCCTGGAGACGTTCATGTCCTTCATCCCGCCCGGCCCGAACACCGCGCGGCTGCGCGAACTCGTCGACCTCGTCAACGGCGATGGGCTCGACTACGAGCTCGACGTGCGGCTGAAGCGCGACGAAGTCCCCGAGCTCAAGCTCTCGAGCGACACCGCGCGCCTGGGCTGGTCGACCTGGCTCGGACGCAAACCCGAAATCGACCCCAGCGTGAACCATCTCGTGAAAGGAAGAACCCATGGTCAGCGTTGAGCTGAAATCCCTGCTCTCACGCCTCAACAAGTTCTGCACCCGCTCGCTCGAAGGGGCGGCCGGTGCGTGCGTCTCGCGCTCGAACTACGAAGTCAGCGTCGAGCACCTCCTTCTGCAGTTCCTGGAGGACCCGGGCTGCGACCTCGCGCAGATCCTGAAGCACTACGAAGTGGACGCGTCGCGCGTGAAGAAGTCGCTCCACGGCCTGCTCGAGGACTTCAAGACGGGCAACGCGGGACGTCCCGTGTTCTCGCCCACGCTTACGGAGTGGTTCCAGGACGCGTGGGTGCTCGCGTCGATCGACCATTCGCTCGCCGAGATCCGCAGCGGCGTCCTCCTGCGCTCGCTCCTCGCGCAACCCGTCCGCTTCACGTCGGAGGACCTCTCCGAGCTCTTCCAGAACGTGAAGAAGGACGACCTCAAGATCAACTACGCGACGATCGTCACCAAGTCGAGCGAAGGCGCGGCCGCCTACGCTACGAAGACCGAGGGCAAGTCGGAGGCCGGCGCGCGTCCCAGCGGCGACGGCTCGGCGCTCCAGAAATATGCCATCAACTTCACCGAGCGCGCGCGCAAGGGGGAGCTCGACCCCGTCTTCGGCCGCGACCGCGAGATCCGCCAGATGGTGGACATCCTCGCCCGGCGCCGGAAGAACAATCCGATCTGCGTCGGCGAGGCCGGCGTCGGCAAGACCGCCGTCGTCGAAGGCCTCGCCATCCGCATCGTCGAAGGAGACGTGCCCGACGCGCTCAAGGGCGTCGAGCTCTGCGGCCTCGACATGGGCCTGCTGCAGGCCGGCGCGGGCGTGAAGGGCGAGTTCGAGAACCGCCTGAAGAACGTCATCAACGAGGTCAAGGCCTCGCCGAAGCCGATCATCATGTTCATCGACGAGGCGCACACGCTCATCGGGGCGGGCGGCGCCGCGGGCGGAGGCGATGCCGCAAACCTCCTCAAGCCGGCCCTCCCGCGCGGCGAACTCAGGACCGTCGCCGCACCCACGTGGAGCGAGTACAAGAAGTACTTCGAGAAGGACGCCGCCCTGGCGCGCCGATTCCAGCTCGTCAAGCTCGACGAACCGAACGACGAAGTCGCCACGACGATGCTTCGCGGCCTCCGTGCCGGGTACGAGAAGGCGCACAACGTCACGATCCTCGACGATGCGCTCGTCGCGGCGGCCAAGCTGGGCAGCCGCTACATCAGCGGTCGCCAGCATCCCGACAAGGGCGTGGACCTGATGGACACGGCGGCCGCCCGCGTGAAGATCGGGCTCACGTCGAAACCCGACTCCTTGCAGGATCTCGAACGAAAGATCCAGACGCTGGAACGCGAACACGGGGCGGTCAAGCGAGACGCGACCGCCGGCGCGGAAGGCAAAGAGGAGCGCATCGCGGACATCGAAAAAGTCATCGCGAAGACGAAGGAGGACGCGAAGGCGCTGACCGAGCGATGGCAGAAGGAGAAGAAGGCCGCGGAGAAGGTGATCGAGATTCGCAAGCGCCTCGAGAACCCGGAGACCAAGGGCAAGAAGGACGCGCCGAAGGAGACGAAGTCGCGCGCCAAGGACGCCGGCGGCGATCTCAAGAAGGAACTCCAAAGGGCGCTCGGAGAGCTGAAGGAACTCCAGGGCAAGGACGCGCTCATCCCGCTCGAGGTCGATGCGGAGGTCGTCGCGCGTGTCGTCGCCGACTGGACGGGCATTCCGATCGGCAAGATGGTGAAGGACGAGGCGGCCACGATGCTCGCGTTCGAGGAGAACCTGCGCAAGCGCATCAAGGGACAGGATCACGCGCTCGCGACCGTCGCGCGCGGACTGCGCGCGTCGAAGGCAGGGCTCAAGAATCCGCGCCAGCCGATGGGCGTCTTTCTTTTCGTCGGCCCGAGCGGCGTCGGCAAGACGGAGATGGCGATCGGCGTCGCCGACCAGATCTTCGGCGGCGAGCGCTTCATGACCACGATCAACATGTCGGAATTCCAGGAGAAGCACACGGTGTCGAAGCTGGTCGGGTCGCCCCCCGGCTACGTCGGATACGGCGAGGGGGGCATCCTCACCGAGGCGGTGCGGCAGCGCCCGTACTCCGTCGTGCTCCTCGACGAGGTCGAGAAGGCCGACCCCGAGGTGCTGAACGTCTTCTACCAGGTGTTCGACAAAGGGTCGCTCGCGGACGGCGAAGGGCGCGAAGTGGACTTCAAGGACACGGTTCTCTTCCTGACAAGCAATCTCGCCAGCGACATCATCTGCGAGTCGGCGAAGGACGAACGCCCTCCCGTCGATGAGCTCGTCGGACAGATCCGGCCGGTTCTGTCGAAGCACTTCAAGCCCGCGCTGCTCGCGCGCATGACGATCGTGCCCTTCTATCCGATCGACGCGGAGTCGATGAAGGAGATCACGCGCCTCAAGCTCGGGCACCTGGGGGCACGACTGAAGGAGAGCCACAAGATGACGCTGGACGTGGACCCGAAGGTCGTCAACGCCATCGCCGAGCGCTGCACGGAGGTGGAGACGGGCGCGCGCAACGTCGACCACATCCTCTCCGGCACACTGCTGCCGCAGATGTCCACCTCGCTCCTCGAGCAAATGAGCAAGGGACCACTGCCCGACCGCCTGAAGGTGGGCATCGGCAAGGATGGGGAGTTCGTGCTGAGCTTCGGGAAATGACGCGCGACCGTGCAGACAATACCTGGAAAAGCCGCGGGAGAGTCGGACAGATCCACGTCCTCCCTTTCCCCGCAACTTTCCGGATTAACGCAGAGAACGCGGAGGTGCCGCGAAGTCGCTGCGTGCGCAGAGCTCCGCCGCCGTGCGGGCGGAGCCCGCACGAGCGGCCACGCAGAGCGGAATTCCGAAACGCTCACGTTCAAGATCGGGCGTTTCGGAATTCCGCTCTGCGTGGCGGCGCCCGCGCTACGCGCGGGCCGGCGGAGTCCGACAATGCCTCTGCGCCCCGAACCCCTCTGCGGCACCTCCGCGTTCTCTGCGTTTATCCGGTATTCGCCCGCAGCGTTTCCTGAAACCTAGGAGGAGTTATGGCCGACGCACCCAAAGTCATCCACTTCCACTCGGGCGCGCTCGCCGAGGACACGTTACTCGTCCACATGTTCACCGGCCAGGAGCGGATCTCCCGGCCCTACAGCTACGACCTCGAGCTTGTGTCAAAGAAGGCGGACATCGATTTCGGCAAGGTGCTTAAAGAACCCGTGTACGTCGGCATCAAGGCGCCCGTGCGGCTGCGGGACGGCGGGTTCGGCAACCGGCTCCTGAAAATCAGCGGCATGCTTTCCTTCTTCCAGCAGGAGGAGAAGAAATACGAGTGGGTGCGCTACCGCGCCGTGCTCGTGCCGCGCCTGTGGAAGCTCTCGCTCACGATCCAGAGCCGCGTCTTCCAGGACAAGGACGTGAAGCAGATCGTCGAGCAGGTGCTCAAGGATGCGGGATTCGCGACGACGGATTTCGAGTTCAAGACGACCGGCAGCTACAAGCCGCGCGAGTACGTGGTCCAGTACCAGGAATCGGATCTCGACTTCATCAACCGCTGGCTGGAGCACGAGGGGATTTTCTACTTCTTCGACCAGACGGATGAGGGGGAGAAGATCATCTTCGGAGACTCGACGTCGGCGTATGCCGCGCTCGTCGGGGGTGCGAAGGTGCCGTACCGCCCGATCGCCGAGAAGGGCGGGCGCGTGGCCGAGGAGGGGGCGACGGACTGGTTCGCAGAGGAGGTCATCCAGTCGTTCTCGAGCCGGCACAGCGTGATCCCCAAGGAGGTCGTGCTCAACGATTACAACTGGCGCAAGCCGGCGGACAGCATCAAGGTCGAGGCGACGGTGCACGACGACGGCGTGGGCAAGGTCTACAACTACGCCGACCATTACAAGGACACGGGCGAGGGGAAGGCGCTCGCCAAGGTGCGTGCGGAGGAGATCAAGTGCCGCCGCGCGGTCTTCATGGGCGCGTCCGACCACAAGGCGTTCCGCGCTGGAACGAAGTTCACGCTCGCGGATCACTACCGCGACGACTTCAACACCGACTACCTCATCACCGACGTGCGGACGCGCGCGGCGCAGGCTCTCGGGCTCCCGTGGAGCACAGTCATCGGCACGACGTTCGGCAACGAGTGGAGCGGCATCCTCGCCTCCGAGACGTTCCGACCGCTGCGCGAGACGCCGTGGCCCTCCATCCACGGCGTGATCAACGCGAAAGTCGATGGGGGCGGGAGCGAGCAGTACGCGGAGATCGACGACGCGGGGCGTTACAAGGTGAAGCTGCCGTTCGACCTGTCGGACAAGAAGGACGGCAAGGCGTCGCGCTTCATCCGCATGGCGCAGCCGTATTCCGGCAAGGACTTCGGGATGCACTTCCCGCTCCACAAGGGAGCGGAGGTCATCCTCACGTTCGTCGACGGCGATCCCGACCGGCCCATCATTTCGGCGGCCGTACCCAACCCGGACACGAGCAGCCCCGTCAAGGGCGGCAATCACACGCAGTGCGTGATCAAGACGGGCAGCGACAACAAGATCGTGATCGAGGACACTTCGGGCGGCGAACGCATCCGGATGTCGACGCCGCACTCGAGCACGTACCTGTCGCTCGGCGCGCCGAACGCCGGGGGCAACGTCCACCTCGGCACCGACGGCAAGGAGATCCGCGAAATCGGAACAGACACCGACACGACCATTGGAGCCAACCTGTTGCACGCAGTCGGCGGCAGCGAAGTGTGGGACACAACGGGCAACGTGGCCCGCACGATCGGCGGCCATTTGCGGCAGGCCGTCACCGGCTTCTTCAACCACACGGTATCGGGATACCAGGCGACCCTCGTGCACGGCCTGGGCCGCGACGTCTTCCTGGGCGGCAAGAACGAAGTCATCGGTCCGTGGAAGATGGAGTACGTGTTCGGGGCCAACACCGGCATCGTGACGGGCGTGAAAACGGACATCATCGGCGGCGCAACGATCCTGCTGCACAAGGGCGTCGCGTACGAGAAGGCGCCCGCGGACAAGAAGGAGGCGGCGACCGCCAAGGAGCTGTACGGCATCCTCAAGAGCGACATCGGCAGCGTGGCACGCAAGGTCAGCGGCGCCGTGAAGGACAAGATGAGCGATCTGCACCAGAAAATCTCGGCGAACGCACGGATGAAGGCCTGCATGGCCAAGTTCGAAGCGGAGGACAAGCTGCACGCGAAGGGCGGATCCCAGGTCAAGCTCGAGGCGCCCGTCGTCAAAATCACAGCCGACGCCAAGGTCGGCGGCGACCAGAAAGTGAGCGGCTCGCTCGACGTGAAGAATAAGGCGCTGCAGGTACCCTAGATGCGCCTCGTCGTCGATTCCACCGTCACGACGGGCTGGCTCGTCTCGAAGATCCGCCCGCCGCAGCTGTCCGGCACCTTCTTCGTGAAGGGGACGTACCGGCTGCGCCCCGGCGCGGAGGCGATTCCGCACGAGAAGCCGCTCCCCCCGGGCGGCGACGTCCACGTTCAGGAGAATCCGGAGAAGCCGCTGCGGTGCGAGACCGACTTCGTCCCGTTCAAGCCGCGCGCGGACGTCGTCGTCGTGGGCACCGCGCACGCACCAGAAGGCAAGAAGACGTCGGTTCTGCGCGTCGGCTTCCGCGCGGGCCGCGTACAGAAGGCCGTCGCCGTGATCGGACGGCGCGCCTGGAAGCGCGGCTTTCTTGTCGGCACCACGTTCAGCGACCCCGAGATGTTCACGCAGATGCCGATCGCGTACGACCGCGCCTACGGCGGCCCCGGATGGAACAAGAATCCGATGGGAATCGGCCGCGAGGGCGACGAACTTCCAAACATCGAGAATCCCGATCGACTGCTCCGTGCGCCCAGCGACGGGCTCGATCCGGCGGGGTTCGGGCCGATCGCGCGCATGTGGGAGCAGCGCCTGTCGCTGACCGGCACGTACAAGGCGAAGTGGCTCAAGGAGCGGTGGCCGTGGTTCCCCGAGGACTTCGACTTCGCCCACTTCAACAGCGCGCCGCGGGACCAGCAGGCGGACTACTTCAAGGGGGACGAGGAGCTGCTCTTCGAGCACATGAATGCGGCGCAACCGCAGTACAAGTCGCGGCTCCCCGGACTGAGGGCGCGCTGCTTCCTTGCGGAGAAGATCGACGGCAAGGACCGCTGGCGCGAGGTGCCGCTCAAGCTCGACACGATCTGGATCGACATGGACTCGGAGACGCTCGTCCTCGTCTGGCGCGGCGCGGTGGACGTGCGCACGCTGAAGCTGCGCGAGATCGAGCACCTGTTTGCATTCATCGAGAAGCTGTCTGAATCCGCGGCCACGGTCGACCAGGCGCGCGCTCTCTTCCTCAAGCGGCTCAAGGGGGATGAGGAACCCGTCGAGGTGGAAGCGGACGAGGCCGCGGAAGACGCCGCGTTCGAGAAGGAGATGGGCGGGCTGGAGGAGGAATTCGCCAAGGACCGCGCGGAGGCGGCAAAGATCGAGGAGCAGGCGAACAAGATGCTCGTCGAGGCCGGTCTCGACCCGAAGAAGCTCGCCGTGCCCGCGGAAGACCCGACGGCCCAGACGCTCAAGGCCGCACTTGCGCAGCTGGCCGCCTCCATCAAGGTCGAGCAACCCGCGCTCGCGGCGCAGATCCTCGCGTTCCAGCCGGGCGAGCTTCCGGCCGAGGACAAGGAGGAGCCGGAGGAGGACGCGGACCGAAAGTGGACCCGCGACGAGGTTGTCGCCGCCGTGAAACGCGGACACGCGTTCGTAGATCACGACCTGTCGGGTCTCGATCTCTCGAGTCTCGATCTCTCGGGCGCCAATTTCGCGGGAGCGTCGCTCTCGAAGGCGAATCTCTCCAGGACGAAACTCATCAAGGCGAACCTGTCTAAGGCCGAGCTGCCGAAGGCAGATCTGACCGAGGCCGATCTCTCGGGCGCCACGCTCGATCTCGCGGACTTCACGGGGTGCACGCTGACGAAGGCGAAGTTCGTGGAGGCGTCCCTCAACGACACCGAAATGATGAAGTGCGCGCTCGACGGCGCCGACTTCTCGCAAGCCACCGGCAAGGGGATCTACTTCACGTCCAGCGCCCTGGCCGGCGCGTCGTTCAAGGGAGCCACGCTGCCGCTCGCCGATTTCGAGAAGGCGGACATCACCGGCGCGGACTTCACGGGCGCGAAGCTTCGGGCGGCGTGCGTCGAAAGCTGCAAGGGCGCGGGGGCCATCTTCACCGGCGCCGACCTGACGTCCCTGAAGGGCGCCCCTTCGCCCGACTTCACCGGCGCGAAGTTCCAGGGGATCACGGCGGAAGCATCGGTCTGGACCGGCGCGAAGCTCGACAAGGCGGACTTCACGGGCGCGAAGCTCGCGCGCGCCGACTTCGAGCAGTGCTCGGCGAAAGCCACGGTCTTCCTGCGCGCCGATCTAACGTCGGCTGTTTTCGCGGACGCGTCGCTGATGGGGGCGATCCTACGAGACGCCAACCTGATGCGCGCGAACTTCGAGAGGGCCGATCTCACCGAGGCCGACCTCGGCGGCGCGAACGCCTTTGAAGCGGAGTTCTGGGAAACGAAGATCGAGCGGACGCACCTGCAGGGCGCGAACCTGAAGAACACGAAGCTTTCATGACCGAATCGCTGACGAGGGACGAAGTTCTACGCAGGCACGCCGCGGGCGAGTCGATGGAAGGGTGCGTGCTCATCGAACTCGACCTCAGCGGGATGCCGCTCGCCGGCGCGGATCTCCGATCCGCAACGCTCGTCGGAGTGCGCCTCGCGGACACCGACCTGTCGCGCGCGAATTTGGCGAACGCCGCGATTCAGACGAGCGACCTCACGGGGGCGAAACTGGCGGAAGCGGATCTGACCGACGCCGTGTTCGCGAACTGCACGTTCGATCGAAGCGACTTCGGAAAGACGACAGCTACGCGTCTCGTCATCGTGGATTCGCACGGATCGAAGACGTCATTCGCGGAGGCGAGGCTGGCGGAGGCGACGATCACCAACACGGAACTGCCGGGCAGCGATTGGATAGGGGCGTCGGCCGAGGCCGCCTCGTTCATCCTGTGCCGGCTGGCCGGCGCGCGGTTCGAACGCGCGCATCTCGCCGGGACCAAGCTCATGGACTGCACGTTGACGGATGCCGTCTTTGACGGCGCCGACCTCGTCCAGGCCGCGCCCACCGACAGCGACCTGACACGTGCGCGGTTCCGCAACGCGGATCTTTCGAAGGCCTACCTCGACGGCTCGACACTCATCGGCGCCGACCTCACGGGAGCAAAGCTGGCGAATACGACGCTCAGCGCCGCGGACCTGACGGGATTGATCGGTCTCCCGAAGGAATGCAACGACGTCGACTTCTCGGAAGCGGTGCTGGCGAAGCAGAGCCTGGCCAAGCGGTCGCTCAAGGGGTGCGACTTCACCGGCGCTCAGCTCGCCGACGCGGACCTTTCGGAATGCGATCTGACCGGCGCGGATTTCACCGGGGCGAAGGCCGCCGGCGTGCGGATGACCCAGTCGAACCTCAAGGACGCCACGGCGACG
>CAYXVY010000273.1:0-5064 GCA_964468745.1 uncultured Planctomycetales bacterium
GTACGTCGTGGTGGGGCCGCCGGCCGCCGGCAAAACGACGGCGCTCCAGCAATCCGGGCTCTCGTTCGCGTCCGCCGTGCCACATGCGCCGAAGATCAGGGGCACGGCCGGCACGAGAAACTGCGACTGGTGGTTTTCTCGGGAAGCCATCCTGCTCGACACCGCCGGCCGCTACACGACCGAGATGGAGGACCGCGACGAGTGGCTCGCCTTCCTCGACATGCTCAAGAAGTGCCGCAAGGGCAAGCCGATCAACGGCGCGCTCGTGTGCGTCAGCATCGCCGACGTGGTCCGCTGGACCGACGAGGAGCTCGAGGCCAACGCCAAGAAGATCCGCGACCGCCTCGACGAGCTGACAAAGCAGCTGGAACTCGTCTTCCCCGCCTACCTCGTCTTCACGAAGTGCGACCTGCTCAACGGCTTCGTCGAAATGTTCGAGGACTTCGCCAAGACGGACCGCTCGCAAGTCTGGGGCCACACGTTCGCGTACGGCACGGCGATCGCGAACTACCAGCAGGCCTTCGAAGAGGAGACGAAGAAGCTCTACGCCGCGCTCTGCGCCCACCGCGTCTCGGCGCTCGCCGGCGAGCGCCCCGCCGACAAGCGGCGCAACATCTACGCCTTCCCCCTGCAGTTCGCCCTCGCCCACAAGCGGCTGGGCGAATTCGTCGCGGCGCTCTTCAAGCCGAATCCGTTCCAGGAGAGCGCCATCTTCCGCGGCTTTTACTTCACGAGCGGCACTCAGGAAGGCGCTCCGATCGACCAGGTGATCGCGGCGATGGGCGAGGCGTTCGGGCTCAAGGACGTGGGCGGATTCATCAGCCAGGCGACCGACAAGAAGAGCTACTTCCTCACCGACCTCTTCACGAAGATCATCTTCCCCGACCAGCACCTCGCGCGCAGCGCCGCCGCGGTCGAGAAACGCCGGCGGCTCGTCCGCATGGCCACCGCGGTCGGATCGATCGCGGGCACGGTCCTCTTCACCATCCTGCTCGTCATCTCCTTCTTCGGAAATCGCGGACTGCTCCGCTCGATCGAGTCGTCCGTGGGAAAGGTCCGCGAGCTGGAGAAGACGAAGTCCACCGACACCGAGGCGAAGCTCACCGCCCTCGCGGAGCTGCGCGGCAACATCCACACGCTGGACGAATTCGACCGCGGATGGCGCCCGCTCCACCTGCGCTGGGGGCTCTACCGCGGCGAAGACGTCAACACGGACGCCCGCACGGTCTACTTCCGCGGCCTGCGCGGGATGTTCGTCGAGCCGTGCATCCAGGCCCTCCGATCAGAGCTGGAACAGCGCGCGTCGGGCCCGAAGAGCACCAAGGACTACGACGTCATCTTCGACATCCATCGCGTCTACCAGATGCTCGTGCGGCACAAGCCGGAGACGATCGAGCCGAGCGCCGAGCTGATCAGCCGCGTGCTCTCCGAGGAGAACCGCTGGATCCGCGGCATCACGTCGAATCCCGACGCGCTCAGCGGCGACCAGAAGCGCTTCTGCACGGAGCAGCTCGACTTCCTGCTCAAGCAGCTCGACCGGCAGGACGCTCCGCGCGTCCCGCCCGACATCACGCTCATCGACCGCATCAACCGCGACCTCGAGAACAACGAGATCACCGCCGTGCGGTACAAGGAGCTCGTCGAGAAGCAGCAGGCCGACAAGCCCGCGCTCGGCAAGGACCAGATCATCAAGGGCCGCTACAAGGATCTGCTGAAGATCCCCTACACCTTCGCGGCCCTCTACACCCAGGAGGTGTGGGACCAGGAGATCAAGCACAGCGTCGTCGATCTCGCGAAGCAGCTCTCCGAGCGCTACTCGCAGGTCGGTCGCGCGAAGCCCGCCGACCAGCTCGAGCAGCGCCTCCGCGACATCTACGCGAGCGACTACGCGTCGCACTGGGGCAAGTTCATGGAGAGCACGCAGCTCGAGGAATTCCCCGACGTGCAGACGGCCGCCGACCGCCTCAAGATCCTTTGCGGCGACGAGTCGCCGTACGGCGAACTCTTCCGCGCGGTCTGGCAGCGCCAGGCGATCAAGCTGACCGAAGCCGAGGCTCCGCGCAACAAGGCGGGGGACGACCTGCAAAAGTGGCTCGACGAGGCCATGCGCGCCCTCCTGGAGCTTCAGCAGACGCTCGACAGCTTCGTCCGCGGCACCGAGCCGGGCCAGCGCATCGTCGCCTACATGAAGAAGGAGAAGCTGGGCGAGGTCACCAACGGCTTCCAGAAGTGCAACGCCGACCTCGAGAAGGCGCTCATCGGATGCGACATCAAGTTCCGCGAGCGCGCGCGCCAGGTGCTGCGCCAGGCGCTCTACAACGCCTTCAAGGCGCTCCAGCGCGAGGCGGAATCCGAGGTCAACCGCGTCTGGAAGACCGGCGTCCAGGAGCTCTGGGCGAAGGAGGGGGACGGGCGCTACCCGTTCGTCGACGCCACCGAGAACGAGATGTCCACGCAGGTCTTCTCGAAGATGTTCAGCCCCAAGACCGGCATCGTCTGGAAGCAGTACGAGAGCCTGACGAAGCTGCAGGGCTACATCGTGGACGGCAAGCCGCTCGTGCTCTACTCGCGCGAGTTCGAGGAGTGCATCCGCAAGGCGACGATGTTCCGCGACGTGATGTACAAGAAGGACGCCGAACAGATCACGATCTCCTTCCAGATGCTGCTCAAGAAGCGCGAAGGCGTGGCGAACATCGAGCTCGCGCTCGGCGACGTGAAATTCGGGTACTACGACAATCCGGAGAATCGCGCCCGGCTCACGTGGACCGAAGGCAAGTCGGCGGGCGCCAAGCTGGCCATCCGCGTCGGCGAGAATCAATGGAAGGCCTTCGACTTCGCGTCGAAGCAGTGGGGCCTGATCCGCCTCATGCGCGAAGGAAAACCCCAGAAGACCGGCGACAGGACGTTCTCGTGCTCGTGGACGTTCGTCGAGCGCATCATGGGCAAGGACCAGTCCTTCCTCGTCGACGCCGAGGTCGAGGCCGAGGACAAGGATCACGTCTTCCAGCCCGAGTTCTTCGCGGACTTCCGTGTTCCGGAGAAAGTGAGCCCGTGACCGCCATCACCGTCGGCTGCTACGGAAAGCTCCCCATCTTCGCCGACTTCATCCGGCACAACGCGCACGGCCCGGAGGTGGAGTCGCTCGACCAGTGGTTCCAGGAGGGGATCTTCCTGGGCAAGCAGTCGCTGGCGGGCCGCTGGGACGGCGAGTACGACAAGGCGGGCGCCGCGCGTTTCGTCTGGCGGGCGCCCGGGGCCGCGAAGTTCCTCGTCGGCGTCTGCGTCCCCGGCACCGACAAGGCGGGCCGCAAGTATCCGTTCGCGATCTTCGTCCTGCACGACGCCGCGCCGTTCGAACGCGACGCGTCGATGATCCCCGCGATGTTCCGTCCCCTGCTCGACGAGGCCCAGGAACTCGCGACGAAGGGATGGGCCGGCGGCGACTCGAAACAGCTGATCGCCCGCGTGGACGCCCTACGCTCGACGCCGGTCGCCCCAGCGGAAACCCTGCGGGCGCCGTACGTCGAATTCATGCAGCGCGAGAAGAGCGGGCACTTCTGGCCGCAGGTCGTCGGCACGTTTGACGATGATCGCAAGTACATCCTCGCACTCAACCTGGCGGACGGGGCGGCGATGGTCCGCAACACCCCGGTCGGAAAAGCGACGATGGGCCTGCGCTTCCCGCTCCCGGGAAGCCTCGACACCTCCGCGTCCGGATACGAGGTGTGCGCCTGGCTCGATCTCGCAGGCAAGCTGACACGCCGGACGGGCGTGCCGCAGCTCATCTTCTGGAACCAGCGCGGAACGACTGAAGATCCAGCCGTGTGCGTCTTCCACGGACCCCCGACGCCGCGCACGCTGCTGCCGCTCTGGCGCCCCACGCTCGAAACCGACCACATCTGGGATCTCGCGAAAGGGGACGCCGCCCGTGCCCAGCAGGGCCGGACACGTTATGCCTCGGTACTCGACAACCCGGACCTGTCCCTAGGCGACATGCTGGCGAGGCTCGGCTCGTGATTGCTGATTACGGAAAGAAGTCGCGCTTCACTGCGAAACCGGTAAGCCTTCCGATATCAGCAATCAGGACTCGGCAGTCCGACAAAAGCAGATCCCGATCTTTCCAGTTTCCGCGATATTCCGGACCAACGCCGAGAACGCGGAGGACCCGCAGAGTCGCTCCGTGCGCAGAGCTCCGCCGCCGTGCGGGCGGCGCCCGCACGGGCAGCCATGCAGAGCGGGTTTCCGAAGCGCCTGGCGTCGGACGGGAGCGTTTCGGAAACCCGCTCTGCGTGGCCGCGCCCGCGCTACGCGCGGGCCGGCGGAGACGAACGACACCTCTGCGCCCCAAGCCACTCTGCGGCACCTCTGCGCGCTCTGCGTCTACCGAGTGACAAGATGGCAAACTTGCAGGAGCTTCAGGTTCTCGGAACCACGCCAATCGCGGGGGAGAATCCGGTCGGGAAACCCGACTACAAATACGAGTCCGAGTACGAGTCCGTCAACGTCGAGATCGCGCTGCTGCAGGCCGTCACGGGGCAGCAGCCGAACTGGAAGAAGGTCACCGATTCCGCCACGAAGATCCTGTCGAAGCAGGCGAAGGACGTGACGGTCGCGTCGTTCCTGGCCGGCGCGCTGTTGCAGACGGACGGCTATCGCGGCCTCGGCACGGGACTCACGATCATCAAGGATCTGCTGACGACGTTCTGGGACAAGGCGTATCCGGAAAAGCTGCGCGCGCGAGAGAATGCGCTGTCGTGGCTCGGCGAACGCGGCGCCCGCCTCCTCGGCGAGAAACCGAACGCCTCCGAGGGGGACCGCGAACCGCTGACCGCGTGCCAGACCGCGATCGACGCGATCGGCGCCCTCCTGCGCGACAAGGGGGGCGGCGACATCCCGGAGCTCCCGCGCGCGATCGGCGACAAGATCGGCTCGATCCCCGCGCCGTACACGGCGTCGAGCGAACCCGCGGCGGCGGAAGCGACCGCCTCCGGCCCGGCGGCGACCGCGGAAATCGACTCGCCGGAGCGCGCAAAAGAGGCGATCACGAAGGCCGCCGATTTCCTC
>CAYXVY010000274.1:0-8553 GCA_964468745.1 uncultured Planctomycetales bacterium
CGACGGCGCGCTCGACGGCTGGATGCAGGTGACGCCGGAGAGCGTGGCGTACGGACTCATCCGCACGTTCGGCGCGAACGAGATCTCGACGGGGGACGGCGCGTTCGACGAGGCGCACCAGGTGTCGGCGAGCGACGAGAACTTCGCGCTTCGCATCCTGTCGAGCGACGTCCGCGCGACGCTCAGGCAGATCGCGATGCGCGGGCCGTTCGTATTTCGACTCACGCCGCAGATCATGTTGCTGCGCGTGGACCGGCATCTGTACGATCCCGCGGCGCTCGAGACGCTCGTGGTGGTTGCGTCGCAGATTTTCAACAGCCTGCGGCTGCCGGAGAAGTCGGCGGGGGTGCGGCTGCAGGAGGTGCGCGAGGCGTTCACCGCGCAGTCGCATTGCGAAGTGTGCGGGGCGAAGTTGACGGTCGGCGTGGTGGTGAAGTGCTCGAAGTGCCGCACGCCGCATCATCGCGACTGCTGGGAGTTCAACCGCGTCTGCTCGACGTTCGCATGCGGCTCGCGCGAATTCCTGGAAGTCATTTGAGACGGACGCGAGGCCAGCCGGAAGACTGCCGCTGAGAACGCGGAGGCCCCGCAGAGTGGTTCGGGGCGCAGAGCGAAGCAGTCTTCCGCCGGCCCGCGCAAAGCGCGGGCGCGGCCCTGCAGACAGGGATTCCGAAACGTCCCCCCCCCATCCGCTGGACGATTCGGAATCCCTGTCTGCAGGGCCGCTCGTGCGGGCTACGCCCGCACGGCGGCGGAACTCTGCGCCCCAAGCGACTCTGCGCGTTCTGCGGCAGTCTTCTCCGTCCGCTCCCCGATCGCAGTGAATTCAGGGTGTACGCGAGGGCGGACGCGCGTCTGAATAGTATGCGGATGCTGATCGCGTGTCTCGCCATCGCCGTGCTGCAAGACGCTGAGGAGACGTACCGCAAAGCCCTCGCGGAGCAGACCACGAAGGCGAACGCGGCCGACGAGGAGATGAAGAAGGCGCACGCGGCGCTCGACGAGGGAAACTTCGAGCGCGCGGTGGAGTTCGCGCGAGAGGCGAAGCGATTGCGCGAGCAGAGCGCGGCCGCAAAGGTCCGAGCGAGCGCGGCGTTGACGCAGCTCGTGCCGCATCTCGTCGAACTGCTGGAGAGCGAGTCGGTGGACGCCCGCGACCGGGCGACGCGGACGCTGAAGGAAATCGGCCCCCCGGCGATCCGGCACCTGCTCATGGCGCGTCTCAAGGTGAAGGAAAGGGACGCACGGGCGCGGCTTGAGGAGATCCTGTGCGGAGTCGATGGCGATATTCGCATCGACGAGACGGGTGTCGTCCATCAATGGGCGAAGGAAGCCGTCGCCAGCAGCGAGTACACGCTGCAGGACTGGTCGGCGCAGCAGGCGCGCGGGGCGCCGGACACGGAGGTGGGCGGCGACTGCAAGACCGCGTGGGCGCCGCTCGCGCAGGACGCCGGCGAGGAGTGGCTGGAACTCGGCTATCACATCGCCGTCCGGATCACGAAGGTGCGCGTGCACGAGACGTTCACGCCCGGGGGCATTGTCTCTATCGATGCGATCGACGAAGCGGGGAAGCGCGTGCGGCTCTGGGCGGGAAAGGATCCGGGCGGCGTCGCTCCGGTCTGGTCGGAGTTCGAGACGAAACCGGTCGTCGCGCGGCGGATCGTGATCACTCTCGACACGAAGGCGATCGTCGGGTGGGAGGAGATCGACGCGGTGGAACTTGTCGGGGAACCCGTCGACGAGTAGAGCGGAATCCCGATCCCGATCCCAATCCCGATCCCAATCGACTAAGATTTCGCCCATGTCCGGGGAACTCGAACTTCTGCGGTGGATCTGGAAACGGATCGGAAAGCGCGCCGGCTCCATCGTGGTCGACAGCGGCGACGATTGCGCCGTTCTGCGCGTCGGGCGCGAGAACGTGCTCTTCAAGATCGACTCGGTGATCGAGGGGGTTCACTTTCGCAAGTCGGACCCGCTGCAGTGGGTCGGTCACAAGGCGCTCGCGCGGCCGCTCTCGGACATCGCGGCGATGGGGGGCGTGCCCACGGCGGCGATCGTCGCGCTCATCATGCCGCGCACGATGACCCAGGCGCAGGCACGGAAGATCTACCTCGGCATGGAGAAGCTGCGCGTGCCGATCGTCGGGGGGGACATCTCGTCGCATCGCGGCCCGCTGACGATCAGCGTCTCGGTGCTGGGCGAGATGCGCGGCGTGAAGCCGGTGCTCCGCAGCGGCGCGCGGCCGGGCGATGCGATCGTCGTCACGGGACGCCGGCTCGGCGGGTCGCTGAAGAGTGGACATCATCTGCGATTCGAGCCGCGGTTGCGCGAAGGCCGCGCCTTGGCGAAGCGCGCGCACGCGATGATCGACATCAGCGACGGACTCGTCCGCGACCTCGCGCACATCTGCGAAGCGAGCGGCGTCGGCGCGCGGCTTCATGCCGGCAGTCTTGGGCGTGACCTGCGGGGTGCGCTCTATGACGGCGAGGATTACGAGCTGCTGGCCGCCGTGCCAGAGCGGACGAGCGTTGCCCGCACGATCGGAGTCATCCTCGCGCAGCCCGGCATCGAACTCGAATACCCGAGCGGCGATGTTACGCGCATCGCCATCCGCGGCTGGGAGCACCGCCTCGGATGATTATCGAGTCGCAGTCCACGGAGGAGACGATCGACCTGGGCAAGCGGCTCGGTCGCGGGCTGGAGCCGGGGGACGTCGTCGGTCTCATCGGCGATCTCGGCGCCGGCAAGACGCACTTCGTCAAGGGCGTGGCGCTCGGGATCGGAGTCGCTGACGCGCGCGTCGTCACCAGTCCGACCTTCGTGCTGATGAACTCGTATGAGGGGCGACTTCCTCTTCGCCATTACGACCTCTACCGGCTCGACGCGGTAGAATTGGAGAGCTTGGCGTATTTTGACCTGCGCAGCTCCAGCGCGATCATCGTCGAATGGGCGGAGAAGGCCGGCGAAGCCTTGGGGGAGCGGCTGGAGGTGCTGTTTGAGACCACCGGAGCGACGACCCGTCGCCTCACCTTCCGGCCGGCGGGGGCCCGGGGAATTGCGCTCCTGAATCGAACCTTCGGCGAAATTTCTCGTTAATCAAGGGTTGGAAGCAATGACTTCCGCTGGGCACTCCCAGACGTCGGACGCGGAGCTGATCGTCGCCATCAAACGCGGCAGTCTGCCGGCGTTCAACGAGCTGGTCGAGAGGCACCAGCGTTCTTTGGTAAACTTTTTCTACCACTTCTCGTGGGACCGGCAGACGGCCGAGGACTGCGCGCAGGAAGTGTTCGTGAAGCTGTACACGCACTTCGCGACGTACGAGCCGCAGGCGAAGTTCACGACGTTCCTGTACCGCGTCGCGCGCAATCTGTGGATCGACAAGCTCCGCGCGGGCGCGGGCCATCCGAAGCCGGTGTCGCTGGAGGCGCCCATGGCGCACGGCGAGGACCGGTCGCTGCGCGATCGAATCCCGGGCGCGCTGAGGACCCCCCTCGAGATCCTGGAGAAAGAGGAACAGGAAGAAGCGTTGCGACGCGCGATCGACGCGCTCCCCGAGGAGCAGCGGATGGTCGTGATCCTCGCGGAGCGCCAGGGACTGAAGTACGAGGAAGTCGGACAGATCCTGGACATTCCGGTCGGGACGGTGAAGTCGAGAATGCACGCGGCGATCGAAAAACTGAAAGAGATGCTGAACGAATGACCTGCGGGAAGCCATACGACGTCGTCTCCTACGTGAAGGGCGAGCTCGCCGAAGCCGAGGGCTCGACCGCGCGGGTCCACATCGATCAGTGCGTCGACTGCCGTATCGAGGCCGACAAGGTCGAGCGCGTGCTCGGCGCGGTCCACCGGATGGATCGCATCGACCCGTCGCCGGGATTCCGGATGCGGGTCCGCGACGCGTTCGTTGCGGCGCACCCGGGCACGGAGCGTACGGCCGAGCCGGCGCTGTCGCTGTGGGGCAGGATCAAGGCGCAGTTCGACTTCATGCCGGCGTGGGGCATGTCGGTGACCGCGCACCTCACGCTGCTCGCCGTCGCGGCCGTGCTTTTCCTGCGGCCGGGCGTAGCGCCGAAGCGCGAGGAACCGAGACGCTACGCGGTGAGCCAGCATCAGCCGAACGTCGAACCGGACATGAGGCCGATCACGGCACGTCCGGAGGATGCGCGGCCGGGCAGCGACCCGTCGCGCTACCGTCCGTTCTCGGACAAGGACCGCGTGGACTGGAAGGGCGCGCGTCTCTCGACGTTCGCGGCGGGTCGCACGCAGCAGAAGGCGGCGCTGCGCGCGTCGGGCGGAGGCGAGGGGACCGGCGAGAACGTCAAGCAGGCGCTCGCATGGCTTGCGGGGAAGCAGCTGCCGGACGGTCACTGGCTGGCGCAGCCGCACGGCGGCCTGCGCGAATACGAAGTCGGCATCACGGGGCTGGCGATCCTCGCCTTCCTCGGCGAGGGGCACACGCACCAGTCGGGCGACTACATCGATGTCGTGGCGCGCGGACTTGCGTACCTGCGCGTGCGCCTCACGAGGTCGGGGATGATCGAAAGTTCGCCGTCGCACTCGCTTTACAATCACGGGATCGCGGCGCTGGCGCTACTCGAGGCGTACGTCATGACGGGCGATCCGTCGCTGGCGGACGCGAAGTACGCGGTCGCCTTCAGCCTTCGCGCGCAGAACGACAAGGGCGGGTGGGACTACATGGAGCGCGGGCCGGAGACGGACACGTCGGTCGGCGCGTGGCAGATTCATCTGTTGAGGCTGGCGCGCGAAAGCGGGACGGACGAGGTCGTGCCGTCGCTGGTGCTGGCGAAGGATCGCATTGCCGAGATGACGGCGTCGGACGGGCTGATCGGCTATCGCGCGCAGGGCGACTATCCGAACGATCCGTACGCGGTGAGCGCGGCGGGGACGTTCGCGTACCTGATGTCGAGTTCCGTCGCCGATTCGGCGCTGCTCGAGAATTACAGGCGGCAGCTGCTGCGCGGGCTCGACGCGCACGAGTGCAAGGCGAGCGGCGGGCAGAAGACGAACGACCTGTATTTCTGGTACTTCGGCACGCTGGCGGCGTTCCAGCTCGGCGGCGAGACCTGGGAGCACTGGAACGGCGCGCTGCGCAAGCCGCTCGCGGAGGCGCAGCAGAAGGACGGCTCGTGGCCGGCGAACTTCGATCGCTGGAGCGCGCACGGCGGCCAGGTGTACACCACCGCGATGGGCGCGCTTATTCTTGAGACGTACTATCGGTACCCGCGGCTCGCGCGATAGCCGAGCGCCTCTCGGATCCTGACCCTGAGGATCAACACCGAGAGATCCGAGGAATCCGAGGGGTCCCCTTTAGGGGGTTCTCAGTTTCCTCGGATCTCTCGGTGTTGGTCCCCATCTTCCCGCATTCGGAACTCCGATAACTCCGGCGGAATGAATTCCTCTGTCGTTTGTTGCCGCTAGCCGAGCGCCTCTCGGATCCTGACCCTGCGGATTAACACCGAGAGATCCGAGGAATCCGAGGGGGCCCCTTTAGGGAATTCTCGGTTCCCTCAGATTCCTCGGTGTTGGTCCCCATCTTCCCGCTTCCGGAACTCCGATAACTCCGGCGGAACAATTGGCGCCGTCGTTTGTTACAGTAGGGAACTTTCGGAGGAATTGCATGAAGACGATTCTGGCGTTTGTCGCCGTCGCGGCGTTGTCCGCGACCGGAGCAAGGGAAGATCTCAAGCTGGGTGAAGCCGTACCGGATGTCGCAATGAAGACGTTCGACGGCAAGGAATTCAAGCTCGCGGACTTCCGCGGCGAGAAGGGCCTGCCGACCGTGGTGTACTTCTACTCGGAGCGCTGCCCGGTGAAGCTGCCGCCCGAGACCGTGCGGAAGGTGGCGGACAAGTACCTCGCGGAAGACAGCAAGGTGAAGTTCATCTACGTCTTCTCGGATCACAAGGACACGCAAGACGGCGTCAAGGCGTTCTGCGAGAAGAACGGCATCAAGGGGACGCTGGTCTGGGATGGCGATCGCACCGTCGCGCACCATTTCGGCGCGAAGAAGGTGAACACGACGCACGTCCTGAACGCGAAGGGCGAGCTGAAGTACCGCGGCGCGTTCACGAGCAAGCAGGATACGTTCGTCGAGCAGGCGATCACGGCGGTGCAGGAAGGCAAGGACGCGCCGGCCAGTGACGGGAAGTTCGCGGGCTGAAAGCTGGAATAAGGATCTCGTAGAGATCAACAAAGCCCACCGGCAACGGTGGGCTTTTTCTTTTGGTATAGTTCGTCCCATGAAGATCTTCATACCGCTGCTCTGTCTGCTGTTCCTGCAGGAACAGCCTTGGACGCCGTTCAACGATCCGTCGAACAAGCACCACGCCGAGCCGACGCGGGCGTTCGACGTCGAGCACTACGCGATCAAGGTCAAGATCGACGACACGAAGCCGGGGGAGATCAGCGCGGAGACGGCGATCACCTTCACGACGACGGCGGATCTGGCGTCGGTGGAGTTCGACGCCGAGGACATGACGTTCACGTCGGTGAAGGCGTCGCCGGACAAGCCGACGATGCTCACGATGAAGGAGAAGCGCGTCGCCGTCGACTTCAAGGGGGCGCTCTCGAAGGGGGAGAAGCTCACGCTGACGTTCACGTACACGGGCAAGCCGCGCCACGGCATGTTCTGGGTGCAGCCGGACAAGGGGTACCCCGACAAGCACTGGATGGTCTGGACGCAGGGGGAGAGCGAGTACGCTCATCACTGGTTTCCGTGCGTCGACTTCCCGAACGAGCGCGCGACGTGGGACGTGCACGTCACGTATCCGACGAAGTTCGTGTCGATCTCCAACGGCGAGCGCAAGGTGTCCAACGAAGAGGGGGACTGGCGCACGGACATCTGGGTGCAGTCCGTGCCGATGCCGGTCTATCTCGTGACGCTCGTCGTGGGGGACTTCGAGCGGTTCGAGGACGCGTTCGACTTCGGTGACGCGCGCGTGCCGGTGCAGTACTTCGTGCCGCGCGGCCTCCATACGAAGGAGGAGGTTGAGCACACGTTCGGGAAGACGCCGGCGATGATGAAGTTCTTCTCGGAGAAGACGGGGGTCGTCTATCCGTACAAGCAGTACGCGCAGGTGGTCGTGCACGACTTCATCTGGGGCGGCATGGAGAACGTGAGCGCGACGACGCTGCACGGCTACACGGTGATTCCAAAGAAGTTGTGGGCGGACCGCGACAGCGAGGGGCTCATCGCGCACGAGCTCGCGCACCAGTGGTTCGGCGATCTCGTGACGTGCCGCACGTGGGGGCACATCTGGCTGAACGAGGGGTTCGCGACGTACTTCGGCGCGCTGTGGCGGGAGCACGAGGCGGGACCGGACGCGCTGGCGGAGGACATGGCAGGGGGCGCGGCGGGCGTCTTCGGCCAGGGGTACAGCCGCCCGATCGTGTGCGACACGTACACGGATGCGGACGACGTGTTCGACAGCTACGCGTATCCGAAAGGCGCGTGGGTGCTCCACATGTTGCGCGGCATGCTCGGCGACGCGACGTGGTGGAAGGGGATCAACCTCTACCTGACGAAGAATCGCGCGCAGTCGGTCGCCACTGAGGCGCTGCAGGTCGCGATGGAAGAGGCGAGCGGGCAGAAGCTCGACTGGTTCTTCGACCAGTGGACGCGCAAACTCGGCCATCCGGAGTTCGAGGTGAAGTCGACGTTCGATCCGAAGGACATGAAGGTGCGCGTCTCGGTCGAGCAGAAGCAGAAGACGACGACGGTGAAGTGCGGCGAGCTGGTGACAGGGGTGCCGATCTTCAAGGTTCACGCGGAGATCGAGGTCGAGACGAAGAGCGGTCGCAAGACGGAGCGCGTGGTGATCGACGACGCGAAGGAGCTGTTCGAGATCGCGTGCGACGGCGAGCCGCTGTGCGTCGAGTTCGACCCGGACGGGCGGATCCTGAAGACGCTCAAGTTCGAGAAGAGCGAGGCGGAGCTGCGGTGGATGGTCGAGAATGACGACGAGGCGATCCAGCGCAAGTGGGCGGTGGATCGGCTGGCGGATCCGGCCGAGAAAACGTCGAAGGCAGCACTGGCCGCCATCGGCTCGGCAGCGAACGACAAGGTCGAGAGCGTCGCGCGCGCGGCGCTCGAGGCGCTGGGAAAGCTGAAGGCTGTCGCGGAGCTGGGGGCGGTCCGTCGCGCGGGGCCTCGCGTGCGGTGGGTGTACTACCAGGCGTGGGGCGCCGCCGATTGCGCACCGGCAGGCCTTCGTGCGTCGGTGGATCTGGACGAGAGCTTGAACTGTCGTGCCATCGCGGCGACGGCGCTCGGGAAGAGAGGGGCGGCGGCATTTGACGAGCTGGAATCTCTCTCGCGCAAGTACAAGGACGACGAAGTCATCCTGCCCGGCATCCTGAGCGGACTCGCGGAGTGCGGGAGCGATCGCGGCCTCTCGATCGCGGCGGAGAGCACGAAGTACGGGCTCCACCCCTGGATCCGTCAGCGCGCCGTGCAGTGTCTCGGTGACCTGCTGGCGAAACAGGAGAAGGGGAAGCGCGACGCAGCCGGGCTCGATACCCTCATCGCCCTGC
>CAYXVY010000275.1:0-16957 GCA_964468745.1 uncultured Planctomycetales bacterium
TGGACGGGAGGGGGTGGGTGCAGAGCGCGATTCGGTTTATGGGGGCGGGGGGCGGGTTCGTCCCTGCGAGGTTCCTGTATCTGACGGTGCTTCGGTACACGCTTCCGTCGGGCCGGTCGATCAACCACAAGGGCGTGGTGCCCGACGTGGCGTACGCGACGAAGAAGGAGGATCCCGCGAAATTCGCCGCGCGCTGGAAGGTGCGCACGTCGAACGAGCTCGCCGCGTGGCTCGATGCGCAGTGGGGTGCCGACAAGGACGCACTGAGGAGGCTCGCGGAGTACGACGCTTTCGATCCGAAGTCTTACCCGGGCTTCGACGCGCTCCATACGGCGTTGAAGACCACGCTGACAGCCGACGAACTGCGTGCGGACATTCGTCGCGCGATTCGGAAGCGCTTCGTGGATGAGGGAATTCAGTTCGTTTCCGACCTCGAGTCGGACACGCAGCTGCAGTTCGCGCTGGTCGATCTGCTGGATGCGAGGAAATAGGGCCCGGGCAGTCGCGTTGACTCGCCCTCCGTCGGTCGCTAGAGTCCGAGTGTGACTTCCGAGGATGCTGCGCCCCCGGACGCCGTGCCGAAGGTGTCGCTTGCGATCCTCTGCTACCGGGCGGAGGAGGACATCATTGCGTTCGTCGAGAGGATGCACGCGATCTTCTCGGACTACCGTTACTCCTGGGAGCTGGTGCTGGTCGCCAATTACGCGGGCGGAGCGGCGGACCGCACTCCGGCAATCGCGCGTTCACTGGCGGCGCGCCTCACGAACACCCGCTGCATCGCCGAGGAGAAGCAGGGCATGATGGGGTGGGACATGCGCAAGGGTCTCGAGGCGTGCCGGGGCGACGTGCTCGGCGTCATCGACGGGGACGGGCAGTTTCCCGTCGAGATCGTGCCGGCCTGCCTCGCCAAAGTCCTGCACGAGGAAATCGACATCGTGACCACGTACCGCGTCATGCGCTTCGACGGCGTGTGGCGCGGACTCATGTCCGGCGTTTACAACACGCTGTTTCGCATGCTCTTTCCCGGCGCACATGCTCGCGACGTGAACTCGAAACCGAAGCTGCTGCGCCGCGCGGCGTACGAGCGCTTGAATCTACGGAGCGACGACTGGTTTCTCGACGCGGAGATCATGATCAAGGCGCATCGGCTCCACCTGCGCATCGCCGAACTGCCGGTGCACTTCCTGGAGCTGCAGCGACGGGCATCGTTCGTGCGCGTCGCAACGGTCTGGGAGTTCCTGCGGAATCTGTGGTCCTATCGCTTCGGAAAGTTGTCCGAGTGATGCCGCGGGGTGCGACGACCGCGTTCGTGCGTCCGCGCGGACGCTCGATTCATGGCGACGTGCGACCGGGCGCATCCGTTGCGCGGGCCGACAAGCGGTCGGGTCGAAACGTCGCAGCGTCCGACGGCCACCAATCCTCGTGAAGCGATGGACGACGCTGAATACACCGAACGCCTGTTGCGCCTGCAGACCGCAGGATGGAAAAGGCTTCTGGATGTCCAGGCGCCGTATCGATGGAATCTCCGCCGCCTGAAGCCGGGCTTCACGCTCGAGATCGGTTGCGGGATCGGCCGCAACCTGATGCATTTGAAAGGCCTTGGCGTCGGGACCGATACGAATTCCCATTCGGTGGAGGTTTGTCGAAGGCGGGGGTTGGTCGCGTTCACGTCTGCAGAGTTCGAATCGTCCGAGTATGCGGCGCCCGGCCGCTTCGATTCAATCCTCCTTTCGCACGTGGCGGAGCACATGACGCTGGCGCAGCTCGCCGAGGTGCTGCGACACCATGTGCCGATGCTGAAGGCAGAAGGACGCCTTCTGATCATCACGCCGCAGGAGGTCGGCTTTCGCAGCGATCCGACGCACGTTGAATTCATGGATTTCGAACGGATCGCTAGGGTCTTTCAAACCGTCGGCTTCGAAACCGAGCGCGCGTACTCGTTTCCGTTCCCGCGCTGGATGGGACACGTCTTCATCTACAACGAGTTTGTGAGCGTAGGGCGTCGGCCGGGGCGGATGCCTGTCAACCACCAATGTTGACGGGGGGTCGAGCGAGGCGGGTATAGTTACCGACCATGATCAGGTCCGGTCTGGCGCTGCTGCTCGCCGGTTGTGCCGCGACCGCGACCGCGCCCGCGTATCTGCGCACGGACTTCGAGCGACACATCGAGTTTCTGGCGTCACCGGAGCTGAAGGGGCGCGACAATAACACCGACGGCGGCCGCCGCGCGGCCCAATATGTCGCCGATGCGTTGAAGGGGGCGGGGTGCGAGCCCGCGGTGCAAGGCGGATGGTTCCACGAGTTCGAGACGAAGTGGGTCCAAAGCAGCGAAAGGCTGTTCCGCGGGCGCAATGTGGCGGGCTTCGTGCGCGGTCGCGAGCTGCCGGACGAGTACGTCGTGGTGGGCGCGCATTTCGACGCTCGAGGCACCGTCAAAGGGAAGATCCAGCCCGGCGCGGACGACAATGCGAGCGGGGTGGCGATGCTGATCGAGCTGGCGCGCGTCTTTGCGAAAGCGCCGGCACGGCGAAGCGTGGTGTTCGTATCCTTCGATTGCGAAGAGGACGGGCTGCTTGGGTCGAAGGAGTACGTGAAAGGCAAGGTACAGGATCCCAAGGATGTCGTCGCGTTCTTCGTCTTCGACCTGATCGGCGGGAACTTCATGCCGGGCGAGACGCGCGAAATCTACGCGATGGGGGCGGAGCACAGCGAGGCCCTGTCGCGCCGCATCGCGCGGACCGCGGCGGAAGAGCGGGACATCGCCATGAAGCCCCTCGGCATCTACGTGATCGAGGGGTTCCTGCCGCGCAGCGATTACGCGGCGTATCGGACCGCGCGCGTCCCGTTCGTCTTCTTCTCGACGGGCACGCCGTGGTACTACCACACGGAACACGACGACGCGTCGGTGATCAATTACGACAAGCTCGTCCTCGGCGCGCCGTACTACGAGCGCGTATTTCGCGAGACGGCCGACGATCCCGCGCGTCCGGAGTTCATCGCGAAGCCCGCGCCCGATTTCACCGGGGACGCCGAGGTGATTCGCGAGGGACTGAAGCGCGCCCCGGCCGTCGAGGACGCACATCGCACCATCGTTCGCAAACAACTCGAGGAGCTTGACGCCATTGTCGCGGACCCGAAAGATGGCGTCGGCCGGATGCAAAAGGTGATGGCGACCTACTTCGGGCTGGTGACCGCACTGAGGCCGAAATGAATCATGTCTACGTCGAAGATCTGAAGAAGCAGATCGGGAGCGAAGTCACCGTCAAGGGGTGGCTCTACAACAAGCGCGTGAAAGGGAAGATCGCGTTCCTGATGGTTCGCGACGGCACAGGGATCGTGCAGTGCGTCGTGTCCAAGGGGGACGTGGGCGACGCGGCCTTCACGGTGTGCGACAAGGTGCCGCAGGAATCCTCGGTGATCGTGACGGGTACGATTCGTACCGACGAGCGCTCGCCGGGGGGCGTCGAGCTGGGCGTGAAGACGTTCGAGGTCTTCGCGGAGGCGGCGGCCGACTACCCGATCCAGATCCAGGACGTCGTCCCGGAAATCGGCTTCCTCATGCAGCACCGGCACCTGTGGCTGCGGTCGCGCAAGCAGGCGGCGCTTCTGCGCGTGCGCGCGGAAATCATCCGGGGGATCCGCGACTTCTTCGACCAGCGCGGCTTCACGCTCGTCGACTCGCCGATACTGACGCCGGCGGCGTGCGAGGGGACGTCCACGCTGTTCAACGTCGATTACTTCGACGAAAAGGCCTTCCTCACCCAGAGCGGCCAGCTGTACGCGGAGGCGGCGGCGATGGCGCTCGGCAAGGTGTACTGCTTCGGACCGACCTTCCGCGCCGAAAAGTCGAAGACGCGCAAGCACCTCACCGAGTTCTGGATGGTCGAGCCGGAGGTTGCGTTCCTCGAGCTAGACGGCCTGATGGAGCTCATGGAACAGTTCGTGAGCTACCTCGTCCAACGCTGCCTTGAACGGCGCCCGGAGGAGCTGAAGGTCCTGGAGCGGAACACCGCGGCGCTGGAAAAGGTCAAGACGCCGTTCCCACGCGTGCATTACAACGATGCGGTCGAGATGATCCGCAAGGCGGGGATCGATTTCCCGTGGGGCGAGGACTTCGGCGCGCCGCACGAGGAGGCGATCGTCAAAAACTACGACCGGCCCGTGCTCGTCCACCGCTTCCCGTCGGCGGTGAAGGCGTTCTACATGCAGCCAGACCCGACAGACGCGAAGCACGCAATGGCGTGCGATCTGCTCGCGCCTGAGGGGTACGGCGAGATCATCGGCGGGAGCCAGCGCATCCACGACCTGAAGCTGCTCGAGGCGCGCATCGCCGAGCACAAGCTGCCGCGCGATTCGTTCGCGTGGTATCTCGACCTGCGCAAGTACGGGGCCGTGCCGCACTCCGGCTTCGGCCTGGGCGTCGAGCGCACGGTCTCGTGGATCACGGGCAGCGAGCATATCCGCGAGTGCATCCCGTTCCCGCGCATGCTCTATAAGATCTATCCGTGAGCGAGAATCTAGAATCAAGAATTGAGAATCGGGGAGGCAGGCCCTCGATACCAGATTCTCGATTCTCCATGCGCGAATTCGGACTGTACGTCCATGTCCCTTTTTGCGCGAAGCGGTGCCCGTACTGCGCGTTCGTGCTGATCGAGAGCGACGGCACGCTGCACGAACGGTTCGTCTCGGCCGTGGAGCGCGAGATGGCGACGTACGAGCGCGTGCCGTTCGTCAGCCTCTACTTCGGAGGCGGCACGCCGTCGATGCTGGAACCGGGACAGATTGAGCGGTTGATCAAGGCCGCGAAGCAGCGCTTCGAGCCGCGCGGCGAGCTCGAGATCACGCTCGAGTCGAATCCCGACGGCCTCGGCCTCCAAAAGCTGCGCGAGTTCCGCGAGGCGGGCGTCAACCGCGTGAGCCTGGGAGTGCAAAGCCTGCGTGACGACGAGCTTTCGTGGCTCGGTCGGACGCACGACGGACGACAGGCGGTCGAGGCGTTCCACACGGTGCGCGCGGCCGGCTTTCGCAACATCGTCCTCGATCTGATCTTCGGCATGCCGGGGCACACCG
The DNA here is from genome assembly GCA_964468745.1 of uncultured Planctomycetales bacterium. Taxonomy (GTDB): domain Bacteria; phylum Planctomycetota; class MHYJ01; order MHYJ01; family JACPRB01; genus JACPRB01. The sequence continues at coordinate 5,071 of CAYXVY010000275.1, forward strand.
TCGAGCGCTGGGAGGAGACGCTCAAGCGGGTGACGGCGATGGGGCCGGAGCACGTCTCGCTCTACGGATTGACGGTCGAGAACGGAACGGAGCTGGCGCGCCAGGTGACGGGCGGACTCAAGTTGCCGGACGATGACGCGCAGCATCCTCTATATGAGCTGGCGATGAAGCATCTCGCTGTCGAGGGGTATCGCCAATACGAGATCTCCAACTTCGCGAAGCCCGGGTTCGAGTCGCGCCACAACTCCGGTTACTGGGACGGGCGGCCGTACCTCGGCTTCGGCCCCGGCGCGCACTCGTACGTCCCCTACCGCCGCTGGGCGAATATCGCGAATGTGAAGCAGTACGTCGACGGCGCCGATCCGGTGGCGACGCGCGAAGAGCTCACGGTTGAGCAACGGATGCTCGAACGAGCGTTCCTCGGGCTGCGACGTGTCGAAGGGATTTTTGCGCCGGCGTGGGAGCAGGAATTCGGCGAGGCGATCACGGCACGCTTCGGAGGCGCGATCGACGACTGCGTGAAGCTCAAGACGCTTGAGTGGCGAGGCGGCTTTCTAGCCCTGACGCGCGCGGGCCGTTGCGTCGCCGACGCGGTGACGGCGAAGTTCGCGTGATATAGTGACCGCAATGTCCGGGGAAGCACTTCCGCGCCGCCGAGTCCGATGGGGCTGTGTCCTCGGCGCCGTGTTGCTGGTCGTCATCGCCTTCGTGATCGTGGTGCCGGGTCTGCTGATGAGCGGTCGCGCCCCGAATCAACGCAACGCGAGCTCGAGCTTGAAGTCGCTGTTCAGCGGCAATGCGGATTTCCGCAGCAACGACCGCGACGGCAACGAAGTCAACGACTACTGGGTCGGTGACGTGAGTGCTCTCTACTTTTTGCAGCGCGGGGGCGAGGCGATCAAGCTGATCGAACCGTCCGTGGCGAACGCGGATGGCGCTCCGCTCGCACCGCTGCCGGATCGAAGCCCGAGGGCGGGATACCTGTACGCGGTGATGAAGATCGATGAGACGGGCCAGCCCTACGATCAGGGGGGCGGACGCAATCGCAACAAGTTCGCGTATTGCGCGTACCCTGAAAAGTACAAGGAGGGATCCTGGCCCAACGCTCACATCTACGAAACGAAGCTCTCCTTCATCATCAACGAGGACGGCGTCATGTGGAAGAAGGACCTCAAGGGCGCGCCCGCCACGCAGTGGCCCCGCGATCTTGCCGCTGAGGGTTGGACGAAGCTGGATTGAACGGCGCCCGAAGTTCGGTTAGAGGCGCTGCGGGATAAGCTGTACGTAGGACATATGCGCAGGATCGCCGTACTCGCCCTTCTGCTGACAGCGGGCGCGGGCTCGCAGGCCCAGGATGCCCCGCTCGGCACGCCCGACGGGATCATCAACGAGTACTTCGAGGCGAAGTGGAAGGAAGCGAAGATCAAGCCGGCGGACAAGGCCGAGCCGCACGCGTTCTACCGTCGCGTCATCCTCGACCTCACGGGCCGCCTGCCGGCACCGAGCGACGTGCGCCGCGACGCGAAGTCCAAGCCGCGCGTGCAGCTCATCGACGAGACGATGGCGCTTCCCGTCGCCGGCGGCTTCTTCGGCGACCTGTGGATGCAGTGGCTGAACGCCCACGAGATCAACTTCCGCGACCAGATCCGCTGCGACTTCGGCGCGTTCCACGCGTGGCTCGCCCAGGCGTGGGACAAGGACATGCCGTACGACGCCTTCGTGCGCTCGCTGCTCGCGGACAGGGGCGGCCGCACCGACACGCCGGCGGTGAACTATTCGCTGCGCCACATCGTCGCGGGCGAGCCGCCGGTCGCGCTCGCGGCGCAGACAGCGCGCCTGTTCCTCGCAAAGGACATCCGCTGCGCGCAGTGCCACGACGAGCCGTTCGGCAAGATGCAGCAGGAGGAGTTCTGGCAATTCGCCGCGTTCTTCCGCCCGCTCTACCAGAACCAGCAGTTCGGGCTGGGCGAGGGAAGCCTGAACCTCGAGGGCAAGGCGCGCGAGGAGATGGGCGAGCGGTTCGACAAGCCGAAATTCCTCGACGGCCGCACGCCCGATGAGAAGAAGCGACTCGGCGAGAACCTCGCGGACTTCGTCCTGACGACGCAGGACTTCCAGCATGCGCGCGCGATTGTCGATCGCTACTGGAAGCACTTCTTCGGCCGCGCACTCGGCAAGAACCATCAGCCTCTTCTGGACGCGCTCGTCCGGGACTTCATGGCGAACCGGCAGAGCCTGCGGCGCCTCGTGCGCGGGATCATGTCGTCGCGCCCGTACCAGCTCGCTTCGGACGGGAAGGCGGAGGATCGCGAGGCGTATGCGGTCGGGCCGATCAAATTCCTGAACGCGGTCCAGTTCACGCGAGCGTACGCGGACATCTTCGAACTCGAGAAATACTACTACCAGATCTACGAGGCGGCGAAGAACGATCCGCAGTCGGCGGCCGCGTATCGCGATCCGCAGAACATGTGGCTGACGTTCTACCGCTGGGCGAAGGAGATGATCCTGCCCAAGGGGCGCGATCCGGAGGAGACCCTCGCGAGCGGCACGGTGCGCCTGTCGCTCAAGTTCATGAATAATCGCGACCTGCAGCTGCTGATCGCGGCGAACATCGGCGTCGTCCACAAGATCGTGAAGGAGAAGGGGACGACGGAGGGCCGCGTGGAGGAGCTCTTCTACACCGTGGTCGGGCGGCCTCCCACGGCGGACGAACGCGCGAAGTACTCGGACTATGTGAAGGCGCGCACGCACCCGTGGCGTGGCCTCGAAGACATCATGTGGATGCTCGTGAACAGCGGCGAATTCATTTTCATAAGGTGACGGATGCACAAGTGCGGATGTAGCCGGCGGGATTTCGTGAAGCTGACGTTGGGCGCCTCCGCCGGAGCGGGGATTGCGTCCAAGTTCGGCCTGCCCCTCTTCGCGCAGGACGCACCGTCCGGCAAGGCGAAGCAGTGCATCCTCCTGTGGATGGCGGGCGCGCCGAGCCAGCTCGACACATTCGACCCGAAGCCGGGCGCCGACACGGGCGGCCCGTTCAAGTCGATCTCGACGACGGCCGACGGCATCGAGATCTGTGAACACCTGCCGAAAGTCGCCGAACAGATGAAGCACATGTCGCTCATCCGCACGGTGAACTCGAAGGACCCGAATCACGACACCGCGACGTACATGCTGCACACGGGATACCGGCGTGTCCCCGATACGGATCACCCGCACATCGGGAGCGTCGTGATTACGGAGCTCGGGGAAAAGGCGACGGATCTGCCGGGGTGCGTCGTCCTCGGCGGCGATCCGCCCGCGGGCGCCGGCTACCTTGCGTCGGACAAGGGTCCGCTCGTCCTCGACAAGCTCGAGAATCCGACGGAGGATCTCGGGGAACCGCCGTTCGTCGATCGCGACCGGCTCGCCCGGCGGTACAACCTGCTGCAGGCGTTCGACAAGAAGTTCAACAAGGACTACGCCGAGGACACGCGCGTCGAGGCCCGCAAGCGCGCCCAGGAGCGCGCGCACAAGGTGCTCACCTCGGATAATCTCAAGGCGTTCGAGGTGAAGAACGAGTCGGACGCCACGCGCAAGGCGTATGGCGACACGGACTTCGGCCGCGCGGTGCTCATCGCGCGCCGCCTGATCCAGACGGGCGTGCGGTTCGTCGAAGTCCAGCTCGGCGACTGGGACACGCACACCGACAATTTCACGCGCGTGAAGCGCAACCTCGGCATCCTCGACCCGGCTTTCGGCGCGCTCATCGGCGATCTCGCGGACAAGAAGATGCTGCAGGACACGATGGTCGTGTGGATGGGCGAGTTCGGCCGCACGCCGCAGGTGAACGCGTCGAACGGGCGCGACCACTTCTCGCGCGCGTGGAGCGTGGCTTTGGCGGGCGGCGGGATCCAGCCCGGACGCCTCATCGGCAAGACCGATTCGATTGGCATGGAGATCAAGGAGCGCCCCGTGTCGGTGGGCGACCTCTACGCGACGATGTACAAGTGCTTCGGGATCGACACCGAGAAGAAGTACATGAGCTCAGCCAAGAGGCCGATGAAGATCCTGGAAGCGGGCGAGCCCGTCAAAGAGCTGCTGTAATGCGGGCCGCGTTGCTGCTGGCGGTCGTACTGGCCGGAAGCGCGACCGCTCAGGACGCGCTGTTGCCGGAGCAGATCATCAATGCGCACTTCGAGGGGACGCGGCGCGCGGCCGGCGTGAAGGCGGTCGGGCCCGCGGACGGGTACGCCTTTTACCGCCGGCTCTCACTCGATTTGACCGGACGCATTCCGCATCGCGACGACCTGCGCCGCTACGCAGGCACGAAGAACCGGTCGCGACTGATCGACGAGATGCTGTCGTCCCCTGCGGCCACCGAGTTCTTCGCCGACCTCTGGCTGCAATGGCTCAACGACCACGACGTGACGTTCGCCGACCAGGATCGCTGCGAATTCGGGCCGCTGCACGACTGGCTCGAGGGGGCGTGGACGAAGGACATGCGGTACGACGCGTTCGTCCGCACGCTCGTATCGGAGCGCGGCTCGAAACGCGACAAGCCGACCGTGAACTTCATCATCAAGCACCTGCAAGCGGGCGAGCCGCCGGCGAGACTGGCGGGGCACACCGCGCGGCTCTTCCTCGGCCGGGATATCCGATGCGCGCAGTGCCACGACGATCCGAGTTCGGCCGCGACGCAGGAGGAGTTCTGGCGGTTCGCGGCGTTCTTCCAGGGGCTGCGCGAGACGGACGACGCGCTCATCGAGGGTGCGCCGCCGCGCGCGCTGCGCGACGATTTTGGCGAGCAAAGACTCGCGCCGCGATTCCTCGACGGCCGGTGGCCCGAAGAGAAGTCGCTCGGCGAGCTGATGGTCGCCACCTCAGCGCGAGAGCACGCCCGGGCGGTGGTGCGGCGGTACTGGCGGCACTTCTTCGGGCGTTTGCCCGACGACGCGCTGGTCGAGCCGCTTGTGGACGACTTCATGTCGCACGGCCAGAGCCTGCGGCGGCTCGTTCGCGGGATCGTCCTGTCGCAACCCTACGGGCTGTCATCGCAGGGGCCGGAGGGCGCGACGGGACCGCTCAAACTCATGAGCGCCGTGCAGTTCCTGAATGCGTACATGATCGTCTTCCAGCTGGAACAGCACTATCGGGACGTGTTCGAGCGCGAGAAGGACGAGCGCGCGAAAAACGCGTTCCGCGACCCGACGAACATGCGCCTCTCGTTCTACCGGTGGGGGCGCGACATGATGTACGGCCGGGGCAAGCATCCCGAGGACGCGGGGCAGGCGCTCACGCTGACGCTGGCGTTGCGCTTCATGAACAACCGCCATGTGCAGCAGATGATCGTCGGCTCGTATGGGCTCGTGCGAAAGGTCCTGGTCCAGAAGTCCACGCCGGAAGGGCGCACGGAGGACCTGTTCCTTCAGGCGATCGGCCGGCCGCCGACCGAGTCGGAGAGCAACCGCGCCGTCGAGCACTCGAAGGCGTCATCAAGCCAGCACAAGGCGTTCGAGGATGTGTTGTGGGCGCTCGTAAACTCAGGGGAGTTCATATTCATACGATGAGAATCCCGATCCCGATCCTGGCGCTGCTGCTCCTTGCGCACTCGGCGGACACGCAGGACAAGAGCGCCCCGGACGCCGTGATCAATTCCCACTTCGAGGCGAAGTGGAAGGAAGCGAAACTGAAGCCCGCGGGACCGGCGGACGGATTCATGTTCTACCGGCGGCTCACCCTCGACGTGACAGGGAAGCTGCCGGAGCCGAAGGACATCCGGCGGGACGTGTCGAAGAAGCCGGCGCAGCTCGTCGACGCATTCCTCGCGTCGCCCGCGGCGGCGGAATTCTGGGCGGATCTCTGGATGCAGTGGCTGAACGGCCACGACATCGAAGTCTTCGACCAGCTGCGCTGCGATTTCGGCTCGCTCCACGACTGGCTGAAGGACGCGTGGGCGAAGGACATGCCGTACGACAAGTTCGTGCGCGCGCTGCTGTCGGACCGCGGGGGGCCGAAGGAAAAGCCGGCGGCGAACTACGCGATCAAGCACCTCGAGGGGCGCGATCCGCCGGTGAAGCTGGCGATCCAGACGTCGCGCCTCTTCGTCGGAAAGGACATCCGCTGCGCCCAGTGCCACGACGACGCGAAGGGGACGTGGACGCAGAAGCAGTTCTGGGAGTACACCGAGTTCTTCCGTCCGCTTCAGCTCGTCGAGGGCAAGCTCGCGGAAGGGACGACGCCAAAGACGGCCCTGCGTCCGGACCTCGGTGAGCAGCGCGAGACGGCGGTGTTTCTCGACGGTCGCGCGGCCGAGGCGGGGAAGCCGCTCGGCGAAGAGCTGGCACGGCTGGTCACGACGACGAAGGAGGGGTGGCACGCGCGGGCGTTGCTGCGCCGTCTGTGGAAGCACTACTTCGGCCGCGAACCCGAGCCAGAGCACGCGTCGCTCGAGGACGCGCTCGTGAAGGACTTCCTGGCGAATGGCCAGAAGGTGCGCCGGCTCGTCCGCGGGATGCTGATGTCGAAGCCGTACCAGATGGCGTCGGATGGGACGCGCGACGACCGCCAGGCGTACGCCGTCGGCCCCGTGAAGTACATGAACGCGGTGCAATTCCTTCGCGCGTACATCCACGTCTTCCGGATGGAGAATTACTACGACAAGCTCTACGCGGCGCGGAGGAAGCATCCGGACACCGCGCAGTACTATCGCGACCCGCAGAACATGTGGCTGATGCTCTATCGCTGGGCGAAGGAACTCATTTTCCCGAAGGGCAGGGATCCGGACGAGGCGTTGTCGAGCGGCACGGTGCGCATGTCGCTCAAGATGATGAACAACGGGATGCAGGGCGTGCTGCTCATCGCACAGTTCGGGATGGTGCGCGAGGTCATGTCGAAGATCGGCACGCTGGACGGGCAGATGGACGAGCTCTTCCTTAAGCTTGTGGGCCGGCCGGCGAGCGCCGACGAGAAGGCGGAGGTGGCCGCCTACGCGAAGAAGATCTCCACCCCCGTCATGGCGCCGTTCGACGCGTTCTGGGCCCTGGTCAACAGCCAGGAATTTGTCTTTATTCGCTGACCGCAATCCCGATCCCGATCAACGGAAGGATGCGCTAGAATTCCGCAGATGCTCATCGCAGCCATTGCGCTCATACTCGCCGTCCAGGACGACGCCGCCGCGAAGTGCACCGATGCTGCGCGCGCGATGGAAAAGGCCGTCGCCGAGGGGGACGAAAAGGCGTTCGTCCGGTACTTCGACCTCGGTGCGCTTGCGGACACCGCCGTCGCCGGTGAAAAGGTGTCGGCAGACATACGCTCGGGGTTCAAGGCGGGTCTGAAGAGCGGCTTCGATCTCGGAAAGCAGCTCGCGCGGGCGGTCGAAGCGGGCGGATCGTTCACTCTGCTGCGCGTCCGCACGGTGGAGGGCCGGCATCGGGCGCTCTTCCGCGTCGTGAACGCCGAAGGGGGCCTCAACTACCACGACTATCACTTCTCCGACAAGGGGACCTTTTCCGACGTCTACGTGTATCTCGCCGGCGAGCTGATGAGTCGCACGCTCCGAACGGCCTTCCTGCAGATGAGGGCCGACGTGTCGGACGGAAAGGACCTCGAGGACGGCGAGGCGTTGAAGTGCTACAAGGCGCTGGCGGACATTCGCAAGCTGCTCCTGCAGGCGGACGCGGCGGCCGCGCTGAAGATCTGGAACGGGCTTCCGGAGTCGTTCCGCAAGGAGCGCCTGGCGCTCGTGTTCCGGACGCAGATCACGCAACAGATCGGGGAGAAGGAGTATCTCGCGGCGCTCGAGGCCCTCGAGAAGGCCTTTCCCGACGACACGGCGGTGATGCTCGCGTCGATCGATACGGGACTGCTGCAGAAGAACTACGACAAGTCCATCGGGGCGATTGACAAGGTGGACAAGCTCGTCGGAGGGGACGCGTACCTGACGTATCTGAAGTCGAACGTACTCTTCGCCGCGCGGCGGATGGACAAGGCGAAGGAGGCAGCGCGTGAGGCGATCAAGCAGGATCCGAAAATGGCGGAACCGCACTGGACGCTGGTGACCATCGCGCTGGACGAGAAGGACTGGAAGGAAACCGCCCGCGTGCTGGCGCACATAGAGACGAAGCTCGGGCTGGAACTCGGCGATCTCAAGGACGTGGCGGAGTACGCGGAATTCGTAAAGACGGCCGAGTACCGCGAGTGGATGAAGTCCCGCGGGAAGTAACGCTCACCCGCCGAATCTTGGGCTAAACTCCAGTCATGATGCTTGCGCTTGCATCGACCCTGCTCGTGATCCTGCAGGACGTCGCGCCGCCGCCGGAGGCGGACATCGAGAAGGCGATCCGGCAGGGCACGCAGTACCTGCTCAATCGGGTGAAGGGCGGGCTCCCCGGGGACATCGCCGTCAACGGCGGCATGGGGTACGACTACAACGCGCTGATGCTGTACACGCTGGTGCACAGCGGCATCGGGCTGCATAACGAAATCGTGCAGCGGCTGCTCGCGGCAGTGCTCGGCACGCCCTTCCTGCGGACGTACCAGGTGGCGCTGACCGCGGCCTCGCTCGCGGCGATCGATCCGCCGAAGTATCGCGAGAAGCTCGCGTTATGCGCGCAGTACCTGATCGACTGGCAATGCGAGAACGGACAGTGGGGCTACAGCGACAGGTACAAGCCCGACGTACCCGCTGGCATGCCGGTGACGACGGGCACGGGGGGCGAGACGGGGACAGTCGCCAAATTTCAGATTCGCCGGGTGAAGAAACTCGGTGCGATAGTCGGGGATAACTCGAACTCGCAGTACGCTGCGCTCGGGCTCAAGGCGTGCGCGACGGCCGGCTGCCAGATCGACTCGGGCACGCTCCAGAAAGCCATCGACTGGTGGCAGAAGTCTCAGCAGAAGATCGGCGCGTGGAGCTACAACTACGAGGGCCAGTACCAGGAACTGCTCGGGCTGTACGGCTCGATGACCGCCGGGGCCGCCAGCAGCCTCATCATGCTGAAGCAGATGCAGGGGCTGGATCCGAAAAACTCGGAGCACATCCGCAAGGGCATCAACTGGCTGGCGGACAATTTCACCGTCGAAAAGAACGCGCGCACTCCGTCGGGCCGCGAGGAGTGGCACCACTACTTCCTGTACGCGATCGAACGACTCGGCGACCTTTACCCGACCGAGAAGATAGGCAAGTACCCGTGGTACGCGATCGGCGCGACGTATCTCATCAAGACCCAGCAGAAAGACGGATCGTGGCTGGGAACGAAGCCCGACCTCGCGATCGCCGACACGTGTTTCGCGCTGCTGTTCCTCGAGCGCGTGGCGCGCCGCCCTCCCGTCGCAACGGGGGGGACGCCGGTCCCTCAGCCGAAATGATCGCGAGCCTGCTGTTCGCGTTCGCGCTGGCGCAGGATGCCGATCCCTCGCGCCTCATCGAAGACCTCGGCTCGAATGACGTCGAGGTGCGGACGCGTGCGGAGGCGGCGCTGGTCAAGCTGGGCGGCAAGGCGCTGGCGGCGCTCGAAGCGGCGTCCGGGAGTACGGATGCCGACGTGCGCTCGCGCGCTTCGGCGCTGATCCGCGAGATCCGGCGGCTCGACCGGCGTGCGGCAATCTGCCGCGCGCTGGCGCCGGAGTTCGTCGCGGCACTCCCACGCGCGGGGGACGTGGCGACGTCCGAGTCCGAGAGCGATTGGCGGCAGCTTCTTGCGGACGCGACGGGGTATTCGGGCCAGGACGACATGCTGCTGTGCGTGGAGCGTAGGTACGGCGCGACGTCCAGGCGCGACTTCATCGCGCTCGCCGCGGCTTACGCGGACGGTTTGTGGCGAAATGACGAGGTCGAGGGCCTGCTCTACGGCATCGCCGATACGTCGCAGATCGTGCTTCCGGAGCCGCTCGTGACGATGCGGGCCGCATTCGAGAAGGCGGGAAAGGGAAGGCCGGGGTCCATTGCGCTGGCGGGCGGGCTGAGGCGGAAGAGCGCGATTGCGAGGCTCGCGTCCGAGGGGGACGAGCGGACGCGCATGCTTGCGGCCGATGCGGTTGGATCCGATCGTTCGAAGGCCGTGCAGGCGCTCACGCAATTTCTCGATCATGGGGACGCGGACGTCCGGCTGGACGCGCTCGACCGGCTTGGGAAGGCCCGTGCGGTCGAGGCGGCGGACGCGATCGTCGCGCGATTCGACGACGGCATGGCGCGCGTTCAGTACTCCGCGATCATGCTATCCGGGGATCTCGCGCTGGAGTCGGCGCTGCAACCGCTGCTCAAGCGGGCGTCGGCCGATCGGGTGGATGCGGAAGCGGCGCTGCTCTACGCGCTTGGGCAGATCGGCGCGCCGGAGGCGGTGCCCGTGCTGGAGGCGGCGCTCAAGAGCAACGACGACCAGGTGCGGCGCCGCTCCGTCGCAGGTCTGGGCCGATGCGGATCCGCGAAGAGCGTCGAGCTCATCCTCCCGTTGCTGCAGGATCCGCAGGGGTTTGTCCGGCACTACGCGATTCTCGCGCTCGGCGAGCTGCGGGCGGTCGCGGCGGCGGACAAGCTGATCGTGGTGGCGAAGCTCCCGGAGGACCGGTCGTCGGTCGCCCTCGCCCTCGGCCGGATGGGGCACGCGGCGGCGGCGGCCGATCTTCTGCGCTGGGCGGACGACATCGATCCGGCGACACGGCAGCAGTCGGTGCTCGCGCTGCTGCGGCTGGGGAACGACGGGGCGCTGTCGCTGGTCGGGGAGCATCTGAAGAGTGCGCCGTCCGTACCGCGGCGATTGATGCTCTTGGAGCTCGGTCGATTCATTGCTCCGGAGACGATGCGAAAGGTGTGCGGGGCGATGCTCGCGAAGCGACGCTACACAGGCGGTGTGGAAGCCGTCGCGAAAGCCTGGAAGGACGAAACAGGAATCGATGTGACAGTGGAGTCAGCGACCCCGGCGCCCGAGCTCATCGCCTTGCCGCCGATGCGGGCGACTCTCGATGAAGGGGTGCGGGCGCTCATCCGTTACGACACCCCGTGGTGCTTTGCCGCTCATGCGGGCGGCGTGCGACTGACATCGGAAGCGCAGGCGTTGGAAGTCGTCCGCGCCTGGCTGGCGCAGCGGAAATAGCGGGCGTTTACCGAACGCTCGCACCCGTACGGGGGCGCATCCGGTGCATCCGGTCTACGTGCGTTTGGGCCAGCTCGCGACGGGTGCGGGTCGACCAGTCGCGGAGCTGAGTGTCCGGGCCGTTCTCGAAGGCGCTCGCAATGGCGACTGCGTCGGCGCGGCACAGGTCCGCCGACCCGTACATGAGTCTCCAGCGCGTGCCGCCTGTCTCCCGTTGTATGCCCGCGATGATGTGCGGCACCAGCCCGGGGGCGCGGAAATACGTGACGAGCGCGTCGAGCGCCTCCGCGCGACGCTCATTGTTGCCATAGTTCAGCAGCAGCGTGATCGCCGGCACGGTGGACCGCTCGTCCAGCTCGACGAGTGCATCCAAGGCGGGCTTCCACAGCCGGTCGTGATTCAGGAAGGGGACGATGGAATCGACATACTGCCTCGCCCCCAATCGTCCGAGCGCAAACATCGTCGCTGCCACGACGGACTGAGACCGATCGGCCAGAAACGGCGCGATTTCCGGAATTGCGTGCGTGTGCCCGTGGATCGCGTGCTGCTCGATGGCCCGCGACCGCACCGAATCGCCGGACGTGTCCCGCTCCGCGATGACCGCCAGGAGCGCGCGGGCGCGTGCCGCGACGTCGGGGTCCCCGTCGCCGGTCAGGGTGCACAGAGTCGCAACCCGGGCATGGCCCCATTCGGCCCAGCGACGTGCAAGCGCGACGCCCGCTTTGTCCCGCTCCGCCAGATCGCCGTCCCGCCAGACCTGGAGCAGCTCGGTGAACGTGCGTTCCATGGAGTCTGCTTGCGCAAGCGCAAGCGCG
>CAYXVY010000276.1:0-10397 GCA_964468745.1 uncultured Planctomycetales bacterium
GCACCGACCACGGCCACGGCGGCTGCATGTTCCTCCTCGGCGCCGGCGTGAAGGGCGGAAAAGTTCACGGCGAATGGCGCGGGCTCGACGACGCGGCGCTCTTCCAGGGACGCGACCTCGCGGTGACCACGGACTACCGGAACGTCTTCGCGACGATCCTTCGCGACCATATGAAGTTCGAGACGCCGAAGGACTTCTTCCCGGATCACGCGGTCAAGCCGGTCGACGGGTTGTTCGCGTAGGAGTCGCCGATGCGTACGATCGCCGCGCTCCTATTTGCGACTCTCTCCGTCACGGGCCAGGACACGAAGGCGCAAGACGCCTTCCTGACGGACGACGAGAAGATCATCCATCTCCTCAACCGGTTCACTCCCGGCCCGACGCCGGCGCTCGTCGCCGACGTGAAGAAGGCCGGCCTCATGGAGTGGTTCGACCGGCAGCTGCAGGGAAACCTGCCGGAGACGGCCGCGTTCGACGCGGCGATGAAGCCGCTCGAGATCTTCCCGATGACGCTCGACGAGATCTACACGAAGTACAACGGGCGCTACGCGAAGAACGCGTCGCAGGAGGAGCGGGCGATCGCCGTCGCCAAGCACAGGCAGGCGACGCAGGAGCACCTCTTCTGGCTCGTGTTGCGCGCGGTGCACGGAAGCAATCCCGTGCGCGAGACGAGCGCCGATTTCTTCCGCAACCACTTCTCCGTCTCGACCGACAAAACGCACGTCGTGTGGATGGTGATCGGCTGGGAGAAGGAAGTCGTTTACGGGCACGCGCTGGGCACCTTCCCCCAGATGCTCGACGCGTCGGCGAAGAACGTCGCGATGCTCTTCTACCTCGACCAGAGCGTTTCGCGGCGGCCCTACACGCGCCAGGAACTCGACGGCATCTTCGCGCACTACAAGCGGACGACGCAGAACGAGGAGATGGCGCAGATGGCCATGGACGCGGCCAAGCAGGTGGCGCCGAACGAGAACTACGCGCGCGAGCTGCTCGAGCTGCACACGCTCGGCGTCGACAACGGCTACACGCAGAAGGACGTCATCGAAGTGTCGAAGTGCCTCACCGGCTGGACGATGAACAAGCTCTTCCCGTGGCGCTTCGAGTTCGATCCCGACATGCACGTGAAGGGGGAGAAGAAGGTGCTCGGCGAAGCGATCGCCGAGGGGGGCGACATGTCGAGCGCCGACGGCGACCGCGTGCTCGAGATCTTGAAGAAGCACCCGAACACCGCGGCGTATCTCTCGAAAAAGCTCGTGCGCTTCTTCGTGAACGATGAGCCCGATCCGAAGATGGTCGAGCGGATCTCGAAGGTCTGGATGGAAACCGGCGGCGACCTGCCGAAGGTGTATCGCGCGATCGTGACCGACCCGGAATTCTTCACGCGGAAGAACTACCAGGCGAAATTCAAGCGTCCGTACGAGTTCCTCATCAGCGCGATGCGCGCCACGGGGGCGCAGGTCACGAGCTGGAACTCGTTCCTGCACGGCGTCGAGCAGATGCTCGGCCGCATGAATGAGGCGCTCTACCGCTGCCAGGACCCCACGGGGTACTACGACCAGGCGGAAGCGTGGCGCGACCCGGGGGCGATCGCGACGCGCTGGACGATTGCGACGGAACTCGCGTCGGGCAAGATCGGCGGCGTAAGAGTTTCTCCTTCGCTCTACGAAGGGCTCTCCGACGACAAGCCGCGCGAATTCAAGACTATCCTCGCACAGCGGATCCTGCCCGTGGCCGGTCTCGGGGCACGCACGAGCGCGAACATCGACCGCTTCGTCGACGCGATGTTGCAAAAGAACCCGAAGGCCGGCGTGAAAGACCTCGCGCCGAAAATCGTTGCGGTGCTGCTCGGGTCGCCCGAGTTCCAGAAACAATAGAATTCCGCCACGATCGGCGCCCGCCCTGCGTACAGTATTGAAAGTTCGTCAGGGAGGAATACTTTGAACAAGCGAATCGGGTTCGGTCTGGCTCTATGCCTCGTGGCGTTCACGGGGACGCTGGCGCAGCAGGCTCCGAAGCCTCTGGCGCCGGACGGCTTCATGTGGGCGACGTCGTGGGACGACGCCATCAAGGAGGCGAAGGAGCGCAACGTTCCCATCTACCTCACGCTGCACAAGGACAACTGACCCGGATGTCAGTCGATGGCTGCATCGACATACACGGACGCCAAGGCGATCGCCGCCTCACGCATGTTCGTCAACGTGTGCGGCGACCAGGACACGAAGCACGGCGAGCGCGATTTCATGGTCGGCCGCGAGAAGAAGAAGCTCTGCAAGGAGTACTGGAACATCCCGTGCGAGCAGCACGTGAAATGCTACGAGGCCGCGGGCCACTTCCAGTTCGAGGGCAACCGCATCGGGATGCCGATGAACATCTTCTGCGGACCCGACGGCAAGGAGCTGACCGCCGTCAAGCGCGAGTACTCGATGGGCGGCAAGCAGCTCTGCGACAAGATGGACGAGGCGCTGAAGGTGGTCGAAGGCGAGAAGATCCCGTACCAGCCTTGGGCCGACACGCGGAAGCACCTCGCCGACGCGGACGCCGCGATCGCGAAGTCGGAGTTCAAGAAGGCGATCGAGTGCTACGCGAAGATCCAGAAGCAGAAGAACAAGTCGCTGCTCGCCAAGGGTGAGGAAGCGCTGAAGCTGCTCGACGCGAAGGGCGCGAAGCTGATCGAAGAGGCGAAGGCGAAGCTGGAGTCGGACCCTGAGGCAGCGAAGAAGACGCTGAAGATGGTGGCCGACCAGTTCACGAAGCGCGAGTGCCAGAAGGTCGCGCAGGACATGCTGAAGGAACTGGACGCGAAGAAGTAACAAATCCGAACGAACGGACGGCCCCGGGGCGAAAGCTCCGGGGCCGTTTTTATTTTCCTGCGACCGCTCAGTACCATCGTGCCTGTTCCCTATCCCCCGCCTTCCAACGCCCTTTCAAGTGTCTTACGACCCGAAGAGGAGCAGCAGCGGCACGATGCGCACGAAAGTGCGTCCTCGAAGGCTGAAGATTCTGCGGAGCGGACGCCCGATCATGCAAGCTCGTCGGCGCCGCCCATCGAGATGCCCAGCGCGCGCGCTGTGCGAACGACGTTGCCGTCCGGTGGCACGGTGCGGATCTTCCCGATCGCGTCGACAATCGGCACGGGGACGATGTCGGGAGGGCGGAGCGCGGCCATCATGCCGAGCTGCCCGGCCTGCAGCATCTGCACGGCCGCGACGCCGTAGCGCGTCGCGAGCAGGCGGTCGAAGGTGGTCGGCCCGCCGCCGCGCTGGAGGTGGCCGAGGACTACCGTGCGGGTCTCCTTCCTTGAAAGGCGCTGGACCTCCGCGGCCACGCGCTCGCCGATCCCGCCGAGCTGCGCTTCCTTGTCGGCGCGGGCGCTGCCCTTCACCGCGAAGTCGCCCCCCTCCTCCCGCGCCCCCTCCGCCGCGACGATCAGCGTGAACAGGCGGCCCTTCTTCTCGCGCCTCTCGATCTGCTTGACGATGGCCTCGTACCGGAACGGGATCTCCGGGATGAGAATGATGTCGGCGCCCCCCGCAATGCCCGAATGGACCGCGATCCATCCCGCGTAGCGCCCCATGAGCTCGAGGACGAAAACCCGGTTGTGGCTTTCCGCCGTCGTGTGGAGGCGGTCGAGCGCGTCGGTCGCGCACGCGACGGCCGAGTCGAAGCCGAACGTGATGACGGTGGCCTGCAGGTCGTTGTCGATCGTCTTCGGGATGGCGACGATGGGCGTGCCCGCCTCGAAGAACTGCTGCGCAATCGTGAGCGTGCCGTCGCCGCCGGCCGCGATGAGCCCCGTGATGCCGAGCCTCTTCAGCGTGCCTTGCGCTTCGGCGATGAGATCCGGGGGCAGCGCGCCGGCCTTCCCGTGCCCCGTCTTGGCGGCGAACCGACCGCCGCTCGCCGCACCGAGAATTGTGCCGCCCAGCGTGAGGATGCCGGACGTGCTTTCGAGCGTGAGCGGGATGACGTCGACGGGCGCAACGAGTCCTTCGAAACCGCGCCGGATGCCCATCACCTCCCAGCCGAGGCCTGCCGCCGCCTTGACGACGCCGCGGATCGCGGCATTCAGGCCGGGGCAGTCGCCACCGCCGGTCAGAATGCCGATGCGTGCGCTCATGGCCGCGATGGTAGCATCTGCGCGTCGAAAGCGAGCCTTCGCCCCCGACGCCGCGATTCCAGTCTTCAGAATTCCAGACTACGCGGAGCGCGCATTACGGCAATATGACCGCCGCTATCAGCTCGCCGGCCGGCGCCTTCCGACGCCCTGCCTTGGACAACCTGTGAACTCCCCTTGCGCGGCATTAGCGCCCGTGGTATCTCTCTCCCTCTTCCAAGGAGAAAACGAATGTTCATACGCATCTGCACCGCGCTCACTGTCCTCGTCGCGGCCGCCTCCGCGTTCGCCGACGAGTACTACATCTCCTCCGCTCGCGGCAAGGGCAAGGTCGGATCCAAGGAAGAGCCCGCCCGCGATCTCGGCATCATCAGCGACAAGCTCAAACCCGGCGACGTCGTCCACATCGCCGCCGGCACCTACTACGGCATCTCGGAGAGCGGCGTCGACGAGGTCAATGTCCCGGTCAAGATCATCGGCGGGTACAGCGACGACTTCTCGAAGCGCGACCCGTGGGGCGAGCACAAGACCATCTTCACCGGCAAGAACAAGTCCGAGAACTTCAAACCGAACGCCCGCCTCTATGTCGGCACCCGCAAGCTGAAGCTCGACGCCAAGTCGGAGATCCTCGTCGACGGCATCATCTTCGACAACGGCGAGCGCAACGGCTACGTCGACGAAAAGTCGCTCAAGATCACCCGAACGTTCATGGCGAAGACCAAGACCAACATCGCGGCCGACAGCCCGGGCCTCTCAATCGACCCGCCCGCCGGCTGCGAAGTGCTCGTCGTCAATTGCGTCGTCATGAACACCGCCCCGCATCACAAGCAGGGGGCGCTCAAGATCTACGGCGGCCGTTCCTGCAAGATCACGGTCCGCAACAACCTCGTGGTCAACAACAGCGGGGCCGGCATCTACCTGAATTCGTGGCACCAGGGGAACAAGGACCTGCCCGAGTTCCTCGTCGAGAACAACACCGTCCTCTTCACGTGGAAGTACGACGCCATGAGCACCGACTGCGGCAGCGCGCTCAAGACGGAGGCGAGCGTCATCGCCACCGTGCGCGACAACGTGTTCGGATTCAGCGACGCGTTCGGGCTCGACAACATGGGCCGCGCCAAGCTCACGCTCCTCCAGGACAACCTCTTCTGCGCGAGCCTGATCGCTCCGTACGTCGAGTTCAACACCAAGATGAAGATGGAGCGCGTCGAGGAGGAGTCGAAGTTCATCGACAGCGCGAAGGGCAACCTCAAGGGGGAGATCACGGTCCCGGTGCCAGAGGAGTGGGCGAAGAACTACGCCTCGCGCGTCATCATCGACCGCGCCGTCGCCGAGCAGGCCGTGGAGCCCGTCGACAACTGGCAGAACCAGGTGCGCAAGATGCTCGGGTTGCCGCTGGAGGGCACGGACATCAAGGAGACGTCCGCCGTCTGGCTGCACCGCCTGGCGACCGACGCCGGCCTCAAGTGCGGCGAGAAAAAGTACCAGGACAAATACGGCTGCGAGAAACCGAAGTAGGCGAACGGAGATCGTAGGCCGACCGACGGCGTGATCAGGCCTTGGTCGCGCGCGTCAGCAGGTACTCGTGCCGGATCACGTTGTCGGCGAGGTAGCCCGCGATCAGGTCGCCCTGGTCCTTCAGGTACGCCGCGAGCTTCGCCGGCTCCTTCTCGAGCGCCCGAACGGTCCGCACGAATGGGCCCGCGTTCGCCGACTGGAATTCCAGGTAATGCTCGGGGCTCAGCGCGGGGATCGCCATGACGCCTCGCTCGAAGAAGAGGTCCTTCACCGCGTCGCCGAGCCTCTGCCGGACGGTGCCGACGTCGCCCCACTGCGCGGGGGGCGCCGCTCCGGGAGGAGGCGGCACGTACTTCGCGCCCAGCGCGAACGCGCGGCCGATGAGCTGCTCGGGCGGCCAGCTCGCGAACGCGATGCGTCCGCCGGGTTTCAGGACGCGGAGCATCTCCTGCGCGGCGATCTCCGGCCGCGGCGCGAACATGTGTCCGAACTGGCTCAGGACGGCGTCGAACGACCCGTCGGCGAACGGCAACGCCTCCGCGTCGCCCTCCTTCCACTCGACGGTCACCCTGGCGACGGCCGCGCTCGCGCTCGCCTGGCTCAGAAGCACAGGCGTGAGGTCGAGTCCCGTGGCCTTCGCGCCGAGCCGCGCCGCCGTGATGGCCACGACTCCCGTGCCCGTGCCCACGTCGAGCACGGACTGGCCCGCGCGCACACCCGCGAAGCGGACGAGGTGTCCCGCCACGGGTGTGGTGAAGACGGCGATGTTCGCGTAGCAGCCGAGCGCCCACGTCTCGCGCTGCTTCGCCTTGAACCCCGCGATCAGGTCTGCGTCCATGTCGCTCGGCATTCTATCCGAATTCCGCGGCGGCCGGCACGCTCGCTATGGGGGCGTGACCGTCGGAAGCTGCTGCAGCGACTCCCAGTTCATGATGGGCACGCCGGCGGCGACCGCGAACGCGACGAGCAGGACGAGGCTCGCCGCCGCGAGCACCTGGCCCGACACGCGACGAACGGGCGACCGGCGGAAGACCAGCACCGCCACGCCGGCCGACAGCAGCAGGACGACAGGCCATCCGATCCGCATCGCCTGCCCCAGCTGAACGAAAAACGCCAGCGCTTGGGGCATCGGCAGGCACATGTCCGCGAAGACGCGCGCGCAGCCGGGCGCCATCGTCCAGATCAGCAGCACCACTTCGGCGAAGATGCAGAACCCCACGACATTGACGCTGCGCTCGCGGAGCACCGCCTTCAGCCGCGCCCGGCCCAAGTCGGCCGCGATGCGCTTCACGTCCCCCAGATCCGCGACCGCGCGGGCCGCTGCCTGGTCCTCCGACAGACCCGCGCGCATCCCCGCCTCCACGGCGTCGTCCAGGTGGGCGAGGAGTTCGCGGCGGTCATCGTCCGCCAGCTCCGGCGCGGCGTCCGCGAGGATCCTACGAAGCGCTTCCTTCCGCGTATCCATGCTTGCCTCCCAGCAAAATCCGGGACACGATGCGTATCTCTTCCGACGCGTGCGCGCGGGCCTTCGCGAGCGCGGCCTTTCCGCGGCGCGTGAGCGCGTAGTACTTCCGGTCCTTCCCGCTCGGCGCCTTCCTCCATTTCGACGAGAGCAGGCCCTCCTCCTCCAGCCGGTGCAGGAGCGGGTAGAGCGTCCCCTCTTCCCACGCCAGCTTCCCTTTCGTGTGCGCCCGCTGCACGATCTCGTAGCCGTAGAGCGCGCGCTCCTCGAGGAGGGCCAGGACCAACGGCTTGAGCTCCATACCTAGATTATCTAGGTATAAGACGCCGTTGTCAAGGCCGTGTTTGATTTAAACTCACGCGCGTCCCTTCGAGCGTCAGGGCGAGGACGCGCGGCATGCCAGCATTCATCCCCTATCGGTTCTTCGTGCGCACGCGCTTCGGGACCTTGCCGCACGTCGGGCACTTCACCTGCGCGTTGTCATAACCGCCGCCGCACTGGAAGCAGACGAAGCACGACTGCTTCTTGTCCCAGAAGAACGTGCTGTCCTTCTTGCACCCCTCGCACCGCTTGAGGAGCACTTCCATGTCATCGTGCTTGTCGCTGTTGGCGCAGATGAAGAGAATCCAGCCGGTGTCGTCGATGGTCCGATCAGGGACGTACTTGCCGTCCTTCTTCGTGAACGTCGGCGAATAGACGGCCTGCTTTTCCTCGGCGACGTCCTTCGCCTTGCGCGCGTTGGCGAGATCCTCGGCGCTCCACTGGCCGGCGGAAATGGCATCGACGTTCCCGGGCGTCGACTGCTTCTTCACGTCGTCGCGCGTCGTCGTGAGCGCCTTCAGTTCTTCGGGCGTCGCGCGCGCGCCGTCGAGCGCCTTCTCGTCGTAAATCGAAATCCACCAGCCGCCGTAGGCATCCGGCGCGGTCGGAGGCGTGACCTCAAACGTGAGCCCCTTGCGTGTCTCCTTGTCGACCTCAAGCTTGAGCAACGCGAGGACCTTGCGATCGTCCGCATCCTCCAGCAGCGCCGTCATCAGGGCGAGACAATTCTTGCGCGCGTCGGCGCTCTTGAGCAGCGCCCCGTGGATGCCGATCTCCACGCACACGGGCCTGTCGGGATCGCCGTAGACGTTGAGCTCGTATTCGCCGGCTCGATACGACGTGTACGGGACGTTTCGCAGGACGCCGACGTCGATGACGGTGCTCGGAATCTGCTTGAAGTCCTTGGCCCACGCTTGCGCCGTCGTGGTCTGGCGGCTCCGCGTGCGGCCGGGCAGCGGGCGCACGGCGTCCTGGATGAGCACAAGGATGAGCGCCAGGGCGAGCGTTTTGATCATGCTGCAGTGCTCCAAATCAAATGGTGAGGGCGTTGGGGCTCGAACCCAAGACCTGCGGTTTAAAAGACCGCTGCTCTACCAACTGAGCTACACCCTCCAAAGTCGCGGCATTATAGCGAATCGACGCGTTGAGCGATCACCCGTGTCAACCGCCTTCAGCGCGACGGGTTCACCGTCGCGGCATCCCCGGCCGTTCGCTATGATTGTCGCGCGTGGAAACGGTCACGATCGCCAGTCGGTTCTGCGGGCCGACCCACTCAGGCAACGGCGGGTACACCTGCGGACGTCTCGCGTCGCTTCTCTCGCAGCCCGCGGAGGTGACGCTCAAGATGCCGCCTCCACTGGACACGCCGCTCGCGGTCGTGCGGGATGGCGCCAAGCTCCGAATCACGCATGGCGATGCAATCGTCGCTGAAGCGGCTCCGGCCGACGTCTCGATCACGCCGCCACGTCCCCCGAGCTACGAGGAAGCGGTCGACGCGGCTGCGAGATACGCCGGCCATCGCGCCCACGATTTCCCTCAATGCTTCGTCTGCGGCGTGGCGCGCAAACCTGGGGATGCGCTTCGCATCTTTACGGGTCCGCTCGGCCGCGACGGGATCGTCGCCGCACCGTGGACGCCGCACGCCAGCCTCGCCGACGAGGCCGGATGGGTGCGTCCGGAATTTCTCTGGGCCTCCGTCGACTGCGCAGGATTCTGGGCGCCCGACCCGCGGCCCGCGACGCCGCTCCTGCTCGGCCGGTTCGCCGCGCGATTCAGCGGCCGGGTGAAGGCGGGCGAGGAGTGCATCGTCATCGGATGGCCGACCGGCAACGAAGGACGGAAGTTCACGTGTGAAACCGCGCTCTTCCGTCGCGACGGCACGCTTGTCGGCGCCGCGCGGGCGACGTGGATCGCGGTGAAGTCGAGCTAGCCGGCTACGGCAGTTTTTCGATCTTGTCGACCGTCGACTTCGGAATCTTCGCCGTGCCGCCCGAGCTCAGCGCGAGGATGAATGCGTCGCCTTGCTCCTCGTACGCGCTCACGCGCAGCCTGCCCCCGCTCTTGAGAACGAACGTCCATTTCGGCGCGCCCGGCACCGCGGCCACCGCCACACCCGCGGCCTTCGGCTCGCGCAGGTACGAGAGCGTCATCGCGTTCATCGCCGTGAGATAGATACGCCCGCCCTCGAAGCTCCACCGATCGTGCGGATGCCACGATCCGCGACGGCACGCGTCCTGATGCTGGTCGAATTCGATCGCCGCCGACGCCGCGGGCTTCCACGACGCCCACTGGAGCGGCGACCCGCACTCCTTGATGAAGCGCGTTCCGTAGTACCAGTAGTACGCGTCCTTCGCCTGCCCCTTGCCGCTCGGCAGATCGCGCCACACGTGCGACACGGCCTCGGGCGAGACATTCTGTCCGAGTGCGCGCCGGCATAGCCCGATCGCCGCGGTCATCGTCTCGTGATGGTCGTACTGCTCGTTCTGCCCGGGCGCGAACACCTTCCCCTGTCCCGCCTGGTTGTATCCCACGCGCTGGTCGCGATCGGTGACCGAGTCGAGCCAGAGAAGGGCGTCGCGGAATGCGATCTCCGGCGTCGCCTCTCCGACGAGTCGGGCGCCGTTGAGCGCGAGAAGCGACCAGGCGGTGACGGATGCGTCGTTGTCCATCGGACGGGGGCGATAGCGCCAAGCCGATCCCTGGTTCTGCGCGTTCAAGAGCCACTTCGCAGCGCGCGCAAGACTCTGGCGCCACTCGTCCGACTTGGGATTCAGCCGCACGCACTCCGCGAGCGCCAGCGTCGCGGCGGCATGGCCGTAGACGGGCTTCTTGCCGTCGAGCGATGCGAACGCGCCCGATTTGTCCTGCTGCCTGATCATCCACTCGACCGCGCGATTGATCGCCAGCCCCGATGGCGAAACGTCCCC
Organism: uncultured Planctomycetales bacterium; assembly: GCA_964468745.1. Taxonomy (GTDB): domain Bacteria; phylum Planctomycetota; class MHYJ01; order MHYJ01; family JACPRB01; genus JACPRB01. Next base: position 10,343 of record CAYXVY010000276.1, read on the forward strand.
CGGCGCCGCTCCCGAAGCGAGGCACGCGAGCGTGGCCAGCGCCGTGACGCCCAGA
>CAYXVY010000277.1:0-8808 GCA_964468745.1 uncultured Planctomycetales bacterium
CCTTCTCCGGCACGCGCACCGACACCAGCACCGGCGCCGGAATCGCCACGTCGATCTTCTTCCTGGCGATCTCGAGGTTGATCCGAGCCGTGTCCGGCGAGTCCTGCGACAGGAACGGCGGGATCGGATACCCGCCCACCCGCTGCGAAACCGCCCCTTCGGCCCCCGCGACCTCGAACACCCAAGCCGGCGACAGCAACGCGTCCTGCACCGAGAACCGCACGCCCGACATCACCGCGGCGTGCCGCCCGACCGGATCGTACACCGACAGGATCATCTCGCTCTCGTTCGCCGGCTGCGATGCCACCCACAGCGCGCCGATCCCGCTGTCGATCCTGCGCACCAGCTCGGGATTGCGACGCAGCGTCGCCTCCACCGACGTCCCCGGCAGCGCACGCAACGACACCACCCGCGGCGGCGCCAGCGCATCGACCTTGCCCTCCTTGTGCACGATCCGCATCGGCGTCCCGATGAGCACGATCGTCGCCGGCAGCACGACCGACTTGAAATCGATCACCACCTTTCCATCGGCGTTCATCACGACGAGCTCGTCGTCCATCTTCTCGCCGTCTCCCGACAGCACATGCGCGTGCCACTGCCACGCGACCAGGCTCGCAGTCGGATCCTCCGGCATGGGCACGTGCAACGTCGCTTTCGACTTCTCATCGACGAACACCACGCTCGAGACGTTTTCGCGAATCGGCTGCGCCATGTCGCACAGGCAGTCCTCGTGCCGGTGCTGGTGACGGAAATTGACGTAGACGATCTTCGGCACGGGCGTCGGCCCTTCCGCCGGCCCGAACCGCACGCGCTCCGGCGCCTGCTGCGGCGCGGCAGCCTGCTTCTCTGTCAGCTCTTCCACCCACAAGACCTGGCTGAGGCGCAGCGACAGCCGCCCCACCTCCTGGCCATGATTGAGCTCGATGACACCCGAGTCCTTCTCCGGCCTCACCTCCGCGACCTTGCCCGTGATCGCGACGCCGCCCGTCCTTAACTGCACGCGCACGCGCTTGCCGACGTGATCCGGCGTGAGCGTCGCCGGCGACGGATCGCCCTGCCCGCCCATCATCGACGGCCTCGCCCCCTGACATCCCACAATCGCGCAGAAAAGCGCGAATACAATCGCAATTCTCGCCATGGCCAACCCTCCAAAAATGTTTCTAGTCGTCCTCATCCACGGCGTCATGCGTCTCGACGGCTGCAACCGACAGCCGACCCCGCGCGACGCCGATCTTGATCATGTTCGACAGCACCGTTTCCAGGCCGAACGCCAGCTCGTCGCCCAGATAGACCAGAAGCAACTTCCCCGACGGCACGAAGCTCACGCGGAACGGCGCCGACGCTTTCGCCGACTTCACCACGGCGTCTCTTGTAAGCACCGACATCGTGCCCCCTGCGAATTCCAGCTGCGTCTCGGCACCGAATGAGATCGCCCACGAACTGCGCTCGTCGTCCGGCGTGAACATCAGCGTCACCGAGTACCCCTCGCCCGCGCGGTCCAGCGTGCGAGAGATCGTCTGCTGCTCCGTCGAGCGGACGAGATACCCCTTCGCTTCCGGCCGCGTAAATTCGCCCTGTTCCTCACCCGTCGCGCGTTTCGGCCATGGTTCCCAGTGGATCCCCTGCGCGCCGGCGATGTGATTCGCGAACTCGCCGGCGCGGAATTCCGCCAGCACTTGCTTCACCGCCCGCGGATAGGCTCGCGACTGCTCGAACTGGGCGAAGACTCTGTCGAACGCGCGCGCGTCGAGCGCCTCGAAGGCCTCGATTTCGTACACCAGCCGCTCGCGCGGCTCAAACGCGTAGCTCATGGATTCCGGCAGCCGGATCCTCGTAAGCGCGTCGAGGTCGGTGCGTCGGCTCGACCGGATGCATGTCGCATGTATGATGCCGGGCACGGACGGCAGGATCGTCGGCTGCGACTCGATCAACTCCGGCAGCGCGCTGAGCGACACGCTCGGCAGGGCGCCCTGCGCGTCGAGCAGCATTCGCGTATACGGTGTGTGATTCGCGCGCCAGTCCGAAAGCAGACCGCGCTCGACCATCTGCCGCATCGCACGGATGAGGTCGAGCTCCGCCACCGAGGGGCGATAACGCGCCATGAACTTGTCGACAGTCTCGTCGGACGTAGGAAGCGTCGATCCGCACAGCGGCACGTCGGGCGGCTTCAATCCCGGCGGCCACTCGACGGGTACGGCCGTCGAAAGCGGCGGCGGCAACGCGATCGAGGCGAATTCGTATTTCGGCGGAGCGTCCTTCGATACGACGTGCGCCAACTCCTGCTGCTTCGCCGGCCTCTGCATGGCTACGACGAGCAGGATCGCGATCGCCGCGACGCCGACGAGTGCCAATGGCCACGCGCGCCGTCGCGCGGTCACGAGGGTTTGCGCCGCTTCGAGCGGACCCGTGCTCGCGTGCTGCGGCACGTCACCCGCGGCGACACGGTCCAAGTCGTCGATGAACTCCGCGTACTCCTGATAGCGCTCGTCCGGCCGCTTCGCAAGACATCGCATGATGATCCGCTCCATGCCCGCCGAAATCGCCGGATTCAGAATGCGCGGCGACTCCGGGGCTTCGTTGGCGTGCTGGAAGATGATGTCCATCGCGCTGATGCCTCCGAACGGCGCGCGCTCGGTGAGCATCTCGTAGAGCACGATGCCGACCGAGTAGATGTCGCTGCGGTGGTCGCACTCGTCGCCCAGCCCCTGCTCCGGAGAGATGTACTCCGGCGTGCCCAAAATCGCGTTCGCCTCGCTCAGCCGCGACGGAGGCATGAAGCTCGCTCGCGCGATCCCGAAGTCGCCGAGCTTCGTCCCGCCGCTCCGCTCGAGAAAGACGTTACCGGGTTTCACGTCGCGATGGATGATCCCCTCGCGGTGGGCGGCATGGAGAGCCCGCGCGACGTCGGCGCCGATCCGCGCGGCGTCGGCCTCCTCGAACATCCCATGCTGCTGAAGCCGCTGTTCGACTGTCTGGCCGTCAATGAACTCCATCGCGTACCAGAGTTTCCCGTCGTTTTTCCCTGCCTGGTAGACGGTGATGATGCGCGCGTCGTGCACACGCGCGAGGGCCTTGGCCTCGACGAGGAACTTCTGCTCGAATCCCTCTTCGAAGGCCGAGGTGTGAGCGCGCGAAGTATCCAGGATCTTGATAGCCACGCGGCGGTCCAGCGAGATCTGGCGGCCCTGGTAGACGGCGCCCATCCCGCCACGGCCGAGAAGGGACTCGAAATCAACCTCGAAGTCTCCCCATGTAACCTGGTCCGCCATTCGTACCCTCACTAAGGTGTGCGTTTTGCGGCAAAAGTTCGTCGGTAATTCTGAAAAATAATCGCAATTGCTGCGAAGACGTGCTCCCCACCCTGCGGGTCGCGAATTGTAGGATTCGCATCGAAATAGCTTCAAAGGAAATCGCACTACCGTTTGAGGTCGCAAATTGCGGCATCAAGATGCCCGCTTCCCGCGCTAATGACCCGCCCCGCCCGGCCTGTACAGCGATTCATGAAACAAATCGCTGAGGCTTCCCCCGGCGCGAAACCCGCCTTATACTCCTCGGAGAAGCCACCCTCCGCCGTTCCACCTTCAACAGGGCTGGGTGGGAAGGCTGCGGGTGGCAAGCGGGAACTGGGTGGGACCACCATGCCGAATGTAACCGCCGTCGAAGGACCCCAGCGCGGCGCCTCCTTCCAGGTGCACGCCGGCGCCTCCGTCGGACGCAGCCGCTCCTGCGCCGTCCGCCTCGAAGGTCGCCACATCTCCCGCGTCCACGCCCGCTTCGAACCGCGCGGCGAGGCCCTCGCCATCGTCGATATCGACTCCCGCAACGGCGTCTTCGTCAACGGCACCAAAGTCAAAGACCAAGTCCTCAAAAAAGACGACGAAATCGAGATCGGCGAACACGTCCTCATCTTCGACGCCACCGTCGCGATGGAACAACAGGCCGCCCCCGTCAACGGCGGCGCCGCGAAACCCACCGCCGCCCCCCCGCGCCAGACCGGCGGCACCGCCGTCCTCGACTCCATCGTCAACCCGTTCAGCGATACCCCGCCGGATAAACTCCTCGCCATCGCCGAGGCGGCACGCAAACTCGCCCCCGTCGAGGACGACAAGGACGTCGCCAAGGCGCTCCTCGACAAAATCATGGAAGTAAGCAAGGCGCGCCGCGGCTTCGTCATGATCAGCGACGACGCCGGCCGCATGAAGCCCCTCGCGAAGAACATGCCCGAAGGGGACGCCGAGTTCTACGTCTCCAACGTCCTCTTCCACCAGGTCGGCAAGGAACGCCGCGCGATCATCGCGACGGACGTCGCCCGCGGAGGCCCCAACGCCGGCAAGCCGATCGCCATCCTCAGCGCCCCGCTCGTCGTCGGCGAAGCCTTCATCGGATTCGTCCTCGTAGACGCCCCGGCCGCGGGGACCCCACCGGCCCCCTCGTTCACCCGCTCCGACCTCCAGTTCGCCGCAGGCCTGTGCGCCCTGAGCGCCCCGATCATCGCGAGCGCACGCCGCGCCGCGAAATCGCGCCACGCCGTTCGCGCGATCGCCCGACGCCTCGAAGCGGAACACCCGATCGTCGCCGGCGCGGGGCCGATGAAAGAAGTCGCCGACAAGCTCGAGCCTCTCGCGCTCGCGGACTCCCCGGTGCTCCTCATGGGCGAGATCGGCACCGGCAAGGAACTGGTCGCGCGCACGCTGCACCTCAAGGGGTCCCGCGCGCATCACGCCCTCGTCATCGTGAACGCGGCGCATCTCGCACCCGCGGCGCTCGACGCCACGCTCTTCGGGAACGACGACAACGCGGGAGCGCTCGAGGCGCCGAAGACCGGGGTCGTGTACGTCGCCGAAATCGGCGCGCTGACGCCGGAACTGCAGACGAAACTGCTGAAGAAACTCGAAGACCGGATCGCCCGCGAGGGAACGGGCGCGCCGGCGGAACCGCGACTCGTGTCGGGATCGTCGGTCGATCTCGAATCGCGCGTCCGCGAAGGAAAGTTCTCCAAGGATCTGCTCGCGAAACTCGGGACGCAGCTTCGACTCCCGCCGCTGCGCGAGCGCAAGGGGGACATCGCGCCGCTCATCGCGCACGTCCTGCGCATGGCCGGACGCCCCTGCGTCAAAGCCGAGGAGCAGATGACGGTGGACGCGCTGGCGTTCTTCGAGACGCACGCGTGGCCGGGGAACGTCCACGAGCTGCGCAACACGCTGGAGCGGATGCTGCTCCACGCGGGAGGCGCCAAGCTGGCGCCCGAACACCTGCCGACCGATCTCGTCTCGGGCGACCTCCTGCTTCGCGTGCGCAAGCTCGTGAAGGGGGACGTGCCGCTGACGACGCTCATGGCGGACCTCGAGAAGTCGTGCCTCGAGGAGTCGCTGCGCCGCACCGGCGGGAACAAGGCGGCGGCCGCGGACCTGGTGGGCGTGAGCCGGCCGACGTTCCTCGAAAAGCTCAAGGTGTACGGGCTGGATTCGAACGAACAGACGACGGCGACGAAACCGCCGAGCTAGACGCAGAGCCCGCGGAGGACACGCAGAGTCGCTGGGGGCGCGGAGGCGGCGCTGGAGTGGGCTGCTCGGCGCAGCAACGCCGCTCATCCAACCCGCCGTGCGTTCGCTATCATGAGCGCCGATGGCGCTGCGCATCCGGGTGGGCGAAGTCGACGTCGCTTACGACAAGCACGGCTCCGGCGAGCCCGTGATCCTCGCGCACCCGGCGCTTCTGTCACGCACGATCTGGGACCGCAACGTCGAGTCGCTCGCGGCGAACTTCACGGTCTACGCCGTCGATCTCCCGGGGCACGGCGAGACGGAAGGGGAGACGCTCGACAGCGCCGGGTTTGCCGACGGTCTGTGCGCGGCCCTCGGGATCGACTCGGCGCACTGGATCGGGTCGAGCTGGGGCGGAGGGTTCGTGATCCGGGCCGCGGCGGAGACACGTCGATGTCGCCGCATCGTGCTGACGGCCCCCACAGGCGCGCCGCTCAACGCGATCGGCCGCGCGAGGCCGCACACGGCCAAGGATGTGAGTCCGTGGCGGCTCTTCCGCGAGGCGTTTCACGATCAGCGTCTCGCCACGCGCGAGCGGTTCAAGGAGTTCGCGGCCTTACAGGAGCGCGCGTTGCCGTTCATGCGTCGGACGCGCGAGGCGCTGCCCGCCGAGTACGCGGAGAGAGGACTGATGGCCGAGATGAAGCGCATCGTGTCGCCCACCCTGATCGTCTGGGGCGCGCACGACAGGACGTTTCCGCCGTCGCTGGCGAACGTCTTCAGCGACTCGATCGCCGGCTCGCGGCTGGTTGTCTACGACAAGTCCGGTCACTTCCCGTTTCTCGACGAGCCGGAGCGCTTCAACCGAGATGTGGCGGAGTTTCTTGCGGAGTAATCCTCAGCTCCGCAACTCGAACAGCAGCGCGTCGATCGTGAGTTTTCTCAGCGCGTCACGGACGCGCACCGCGATGTCCGGGCCCGTGCGCACGAAGCACGACCCGCCCCTCGCGATCGCCTCCCTCGCCTGCAACGACGTGTGACCCGCCTCCGCAATCATCAACCGCACTACGTCCTCGCGCCTGCTCTCCGGCACCTGCGCCCAGATGACCGTATCGCCCTCCCCCGGCACCGCGACCCGCGTTTCCAGCAGGTCGGCGGAGGGAGGGGCCGCCAGCAGATTCGTGTGCTCCATCGTCAGCGCGATGTCGCCCGCATTGAGCCCGGTCATCCCGTCGATCGAGACGCGATCCCCGGGCTGCGACTTCGCCAGCTTCGCGAAAATATCGGACAACGACGCCATCGCCGCCGCATTCCCCTGCAGGATGATCATCGGCTCGAAACGGCCGCTGGGACTGATCCATCCGGCGAGCTGCTTGCCAGGTTTCCAGGAGCTATGGATGTCCATTCTTCCTTCTACATCGCGACTGACCGTTCGACTCGCTCGGCGCTCGCTCACGGTGAGCGGGGCGCGCGGCGCAGACTATGTCGCCCCGCTCAGCGCACGGACCGCGTCTGCCGCTGCATCTACATCGGCAATCGTGTTGAAGTAGCCGAAGCTGAATCGCACCGTCCCCTTCGGGAATGTCCCGAGGACCTTGTGCGTCCCCGGCGCGCAGTGCAGCCCCGGGCGGCACGCAATCCCGTACTGCTGGTCCATCACCTGCCCCACCTGCGACGGGTCCGCGCCCGCAATCCCAATCGACACCGGCCCCAGCTGCGCGTCCGGCTTCCTCGCGCTGTACACCGTCACTTTCGGGATCGACTTCACTCTCTCCGCGAACCGCATCGCCAGGTCCCGCTCGTGGACGCGGATCTTCTCGATCCCCGTCTCCTCGATGAACTTCAGCCCCGCCGCCAGCCCCACCAGTCCGTGCGCGTTCGGCGTCCCCCCCTCGAGGTGATAGGGGTACTCGTCCGGCTGAAGCTCCACCTCCACCCCGAATCCCGTCCCGCCCTCGCGAAAGACCTTCACGTCGATCCCGGGACGCACGTAGAGCGCGCCCGTCCCCATCGGCCCGAAGCACCCCTTGTGACCCGGGAACGCAACCATGTCGAGCTGCTGGCCGCGCACGTCGATCGGAACCACCCCCGCGGTCTGCGACGAATCCACGAGCAGCAGGACCCCTTTCGCGCGCGCGACCTTCGCGTAGTCGGCGACGGGGTTGACGACCCCCAGCACGTTCGAGCAGTGCGTGATCGCGATCAGCCGCGTCTTCGATGTGATCAGCCGCGCGACCTCCTCCGTCGCCACCGTGCCGTCGTCGGCGGTGCGCGTCTTCGAGACTGTGATCATCCCCTCGTTTTGCATCCGCGTGAGGGGGCGGTTGATCGAGTTGTGCTCGATCTGACTCGTGATGACGTGGTCGCCCGGCTTGAGCACCCCCTTGATCGCGATGTTCAGCGCGTCGGTCGCGTTGAGCGTCAGGATCACGCGATCGGGGGACTCCGCGTTGAGCAGCCGCGCGACCCGCTCGCGTGCCTCCTGGATCTTCTGCTCCGCCGCGACGGCCATGCGGTGGCCGCTGCGCCCCGGGTTCGCCGCGCCCGTTCGGGCGAACGTGTCCATCGCGTCGTAGACCGACGCCGGCTTCGGCCACGTCGTCGCCGCGTTGTCGAGATAGATCACGAGCGCACCGTACCCCGAACCGACGCCCTTGTCGATGCCGCCCGTCCGTTCATGCGCCCACGTAACGCGCGTAGAGGGCGCGGGCGCGCGCAGGGTCGTCGGTCCCCTTCACGATCGCGCGACCGTCGGGGAAGACGGTGATCTGGCAGCCGTCGGGCTCGAAGCGGACGAGGTGCGGATTGCGCACGACGCGGCCGAGCGGGGTTAGGCGGCGTTCGAGATCAACGAGATCGAGTCGCGCGCCCGGGGCGGCGGAGATCTGCACCGCGTTGCGCCCGCACAGGGTGGTCGCCGAGCCGCCGTCCTTCGCCTCCAGGAAGCGGAACTGCCGGCGCACGCAGGTCGGGCAGTCGGGGAGCCGCTTCACGGCGAACGGCTGGTAGACGTTGTTCCAGACGTCGATGGTGAGAAGTTGCTGGAGCGGCGGCGCGCCCGTGAGAAGTTTGATGGCCTCCGCCGATTGGATCGACGCGATGACGCCGACCGCGGGGCCGAGGACGCCGGCGGTGTCGCAGGTGGGGGCGCTGCCGGGGGGCGGGAGGTCGGGGACGACGCAGGCGAAGCAGGCGGTCTCGTTGGGGACGATCGCGAGGACCATGCCGTTGCTGCCGACGACGCCGCCGTAGATCCAGCGCTTGCCGGTCTTGACGCAGGCGTCGTTAAGGAGGAAGCGCGTCTCGAAGTTGTCGGTGCCGTCGA
>CAYXVY010000278.1:0-3739 GCA_964468745.1 uncultured Planctomycetales bacterium
CACCTTCGCAGACATCATGGACGGAGCCACTCCGGAGGAACTCAAGAGCCTGATCCCGATGTTCGTGGAGCGGCTCGTCTTCCACGAGCCCGACGAGAAGGGACAGGGCGTGATCCAGCTCTCGCTCTTCGAGCGACCCGTCCGACCGGAGGGCGCGGGGACTAACCGCGCTTTCGCTCTGAGCGCTCAGTCTAGCGAATGGTACCCCCGGAAGGAATCGAACCTTCAACCCTCGGCTTAGAAAGCCGATGCTCTATCCAGTTGAGCTACGGGGGCGACCGGACTTCCGCAAACCCTTATTCTATCGACACCCACGGCCGAATACTCGGCACCCATCGACCCACCTTCCGGCAATACCCCTCGTACTCCGCCCCGAACCGCCGCCGCAGCGCCCGCTCCTCATACACAATCACGAACAGGTGAAACGTCAGCCAGACGGCAACCGCCCACACCACCAGCGCCCACCTTCCGAACCGCAGCGCCTCCCCAGCGACAATCGCCACCACGCACACATACATCGGATTGCGCACGTGGCGGTACAGACCCTTCACCACCAGCCGCTTCGGCGCGTCGATCGGCGCCGGCGTCCCACGACCATGCCGCGCGAAATCCCAGAAGCACAGCAGCAGCCCCGCCGCACCCGCGGCAATCAGCCCGAGACCCGCAGGCCGCGCCGGCCCGGGATCGAAGCCGTCCATCGACGCGCGCATCAGCAGCCACGGCACCAGCACCGTCACCGTCCCCGGCGCCACCACCAGGAACACCATCGACTTCAGATACACCATCGCTACTTGAACGTCGGCTCGGGCGGCGGCTGGCTCGACGTCACGTCGACCTCAACCATCGCGTGGAAAATACGGCCGCGATCGTCGAACTCGCGCGCGAGCTCGATCATCGTCTTCGCATCCGCCGCTACCTTCTTCTCGAACGCCTTCTTGCCGTTGATCGTGATCGACACCGCCTTCGCAAAGTCCACCATCTTGGGGTGCAGATAGATCCGCAGCTTCTTCGCGTTCTCCGCGACGATCTCGATCGCGTTCCCGCCCTTGTTCACCGCCCAGACCGCCTGCGCGGCCGATTCGGCCGGCGTGTCCTCCGGAAGCGGCACCAGCCGCAGCCAGTGGAAGGTGCCGATGGGGATCGGTTTTCCCTCCTTCCACGTGTGCTCTTTCGGCCAGGCCGGGTTCTTCGCGTCGGCCTTGTTGAACTTCAGCGGCCCGCCGCCGCGCGCGTACACCTTCGCGCGATAGAGATTGCGCGGGTTCTTCGCGAAGAACTCCCAGACGGGTTCGATCTCGTCCTCGAAGATCTCGTGGCCCCCGTCCTTCTCGCGATTCACCCACGGGTATGCGTGATCGACCATCCACGCCTTGATGATCCGGTTGAAGTCGTTGATCTGGTACGGCTCCTGCTTTCCCCACGTCGCGTAGCCGGGGACGTTGAAGCACGTGAAGACGTTCTTGTCCTTCACGAAATCGTAGCCGCCGCTCATCGGGCTCACCGCGCCCCAGCGGTCGGGCATGTTGATCGCGCTGCGCCACGACATGTGCCCACCCATCGAATGGCCCGTGACGTAGATGCGATCCGGATCGACGTGATAGTCGCGCTGCATCTTCGAAATCGCGCTCATCGCGATCGAATTCCCGATCGCCCCCCAGCCGCGGTCCGTCAGTGGCGCGACGATCAGAAAGCCGTGCTGCTCGGCGCACTTCAGCCAGAACGGCTCCATCCCGGACCGCGCGGCTCGCGCCCCGAATTCGAGGTCGCGCCCCGAGCTTCCCCCATGCGCGATGACGACGAGCGACGCCGCCTTCTTCGGATCGTACGCCGCCGGCACGTAGACGAAACACTTCGTCTCGTGATCGACGTGATCGCATTCCAGCGGGACGTCGGCCGTCAACTTTCCGCGCTCCTGCGGCGGCTCGGGATATTTCGCGCGTCCTCCGCGCAGCAGTTTCTCGAAGCCCGCCGCGTCGAGCTTCAGCGACTTGACGAGATCGTCCGTCGCCTTCGCCGGCGCGTCCCACCGCGCGTCGAGATACGCGTCCAGCTTTTCCGGGGGAGACTGGATGACGAGCAGGGCGAGAACAAGTGCGTTGATCATGGCGGAAAGTATACTGCCACACCCATGGCGCACTTCATCATGCAGATCCAGAACCTGCGGAAGGTCTGGGACAAGAAGGTCATCATCGAAGACCTGTCGCTCTCGTTCTATCACGGCGCGAAGATCGGCGTCCTCGGCGCCAACGGCTCGGGCAAGTCGACGCTCCTGCGCATCATGGCGGCAGTCGACAAGGACACGGACGGCAAGGTGTGGTGGAACCCCGGGACGAAAATCGGCTACGTCCCGCAGGAACCGCTGCTCGACGTCGACAAGACCGTCCGCGAGATCGTCGAAGAAGGCGTCGCGGACAAGCTCGGGCTCGTGAAAGAGTACGAGCGCATCAGCGAATCGCTCGGCGAGCTCGACGGCGACGCGATGCAGGCGGCGATGGACAAGATGACCACGCTGCAAGAGAAGCTCGACGCGTCCAACGGCTGGGACATGGACCGGCATCTCGAGATCGCGGCCGACGCGCTGGAATTGCCGCCGTGGGACATGAAGGTGGCCGTGCTGTCGGGCGGCGAACGCCGCCGCGTGGCACTGTGCAAGACGCTGCTGTCCAACGTGGACCTCCTGCTGCTCGACGAGCCGACGAACCACCTCGACGCGTCGAGCGTCGCGTGGCTGGAGCGCTTTCTCAAGGACTTCGCCGGCACCGTGGTCGCCGTCACGCACGATCGCTTCTTCCTCGACAACGCCGCCGGCTGGATTCTCGAGCTCGATCGCGGCCGCGCCATCCCGTGGGAGGGGAATTACACGGGCTGGCTGACGCAGAAGCAGACGCGCATGGAACTCGAGGGCAAGGCGCAGGACGCGCGGACGCGCACGCTCAAGCGCGAGCTCGAGTGGATCCGGATGTCGCCCCGCGCGCGCGTCGCGAAACCGAAGGCGCGCATCAGCGCATACGACAAGCTGGCGGCGGAGGCGATGGAGTTGCACGAAGGGGAGATCGAGTTGCAGATCCCGCCGGGTCCGAAGCTCGGGACGAAGGTGCTCGAGATCAAGGGGCTGAAGAAGGCGTACGGCGACAACGTGCTCATCGACGGTTTCGAACTGTCGCTGCCTCCCGGCGGCATCGTCGGTGTGATCGGCCCCAACGGCGCCGGCAAGACGACGCTGTTCAAGATGATCCTGGGGACGGAAGCACCGGACGCGGGGACGATCGAGGTGGGACCGAGCGTCGCGCTGGGGTACATCGACCAGACGCGTGAGACGCTCGCGGCGGACCACACGGTCTACGAGGAGATCACGGGGGGCGACGACGAAATCGCGTTCGGCACGAAGAAGATCAACGGCCGCGCGTACGTGAGCCGTTTCAACTTCCGCGGGCCGGACCAGCAGAAAATGGTCGGCATCCTGTCGGGCGGCGAGCGCAATCGCGTGCAGCTCGCGAAGCTGCTGCGCAGCGGCTCGAATCTGCTGCTGCTGGACGAACCGACGAACGATCTGGACGTCGATACGCTGCGTACCCTGGAGGAAGCGCTGCTCGCCTACAACGGATGCATCGTGGTTACGAGCCACGACCGGTGGTTCCTCGACCGCATCGCCACGCACATCATCGCGTTCGAGGGCGATGGAAAGGTGCGCTGGTTCGAGGGGAACTTCCAGGCGTACGCGGAAAAGCGTCGGCAGGAA
>CAYXVY010000279.1:0-3575 GCA_964468745.1 uncultured Planctomycetales bacterium
TCGCGCGAAGTGCTGGCGCGCGTGAGGCATCATCTCATCGACATCGCCGATCCGAACGACGCCTACAGCGCCGGTCGATTCGTCGCCGACGCGCGCCGCGCCCAGGACCAGATCGCGAAGGCGGGGAAGCGCGCAATCTTCGTCGGCGGGACGTCGCTCTACTACAAGGCGTACGTGTACGGCCTCTTGGAGGGGCCTGCCGCGGATGCGGAGCTGCGACAGGAGCTGGTGGCGCTTGGCGCCCCGGCGTTGCATCAGGAGTTGGAGCAGGTCGATCCCACCGCCGCGAAGCGCATCCATCCGAATGATCTCAAGCGGCTCGTCCGCGCGGTCGAGGTATTCCGCAAGACCGGTTCGCCGATCAGCGAGCGACAGACCCAGTTCGACCGCCCGAAGCTCGACGCGATCGTGATCTGCCTTTGGCGTGAGCGCGACGATCTGCTCGACCGGATCGGCCGTCGCGTGAAGAGGATGGTGCGCGAGGGGCTTGTCGATGAGGTGCGACGGCTGATGGCTTCGCCGTGGTGCCGGGAAGGCCGCGGCGCGGTGGGATATCGTGAAGTCGTCGATCACCTCGAGGGGAGATGTGCGATCGACGACGTCGAGTCGCTCATCACGCGGGACACGTGGCAGTTCGCGCGCAAGCAGCTGACGTGGTTCCGCAGCTTCAAGGAGGCGCGCGCGATCGCCATGACGCCGGCCGATTCCGCGGAGCGCATCGCCGCGCGAATCCTGGAGTCCGCATGAACGTCGCGCTTCTCGCTGTCGTCCTTCTCATCCAGGTGCAGGATGCCAAGCGAGTGGTGATCGTGTCGGTCGACGGCTTCCGACCCGAATTCTATCTGGCCGACGGCTGGGAGATGCCGGCGTTGCGCGCGTGGATGAAAGCCGGCGCGCACGCGAAAGGCGCGGAGGCGGTGTTTCCGAGCGCGACGTATCCCGGGCACGCGTCGATCCTCACGGGGGTGCGGCCGGCGCGTCATGGTATCCTCTCGAATGCGCGGCTTCGGGACACGAACTGGCATTGGGAAGCGAAGGAGATCAAAGCGCGCACGTTGTGGCAGGCCGCGCGCGACAAGGGCCTGAAGACGGCCGTCATGTTCTGGCCGTCGAGCGTGGGGGCTGACGTGGACTGGCTCGTCGCGGAGCGGCTGCCGTCGACGCCGCAGGAGAAGCACGCCGACCTGCTGCTCAGGCACTCGACGAAGGGGCTGCTGCCGGAACTGGCGCTGGCACTCGGGATGCCGAAGCGGGAGGAGCTCGAGGATCGCGGCGCCATCGACCGCTTTATCGTGGATGCCCTTTGCTACGTGTTGAAAAAGCACAAGCCGTCGCTCGCCTTTGCGCACATCGGGCAGACGGATCACGCGCAGCACCAGGGCGGAAGCGCGAGCGACGAGGCGCGCGTCGCGGTAAGGCGCACCGATGAGAACCTGGCTCGATTGCGCGCGGCGCTCGAGGCCGCGAAGCTCGCCGACGAGACGCTCGTCATCGTGACGGGGGATCACGGATTCGACGACGCGCGGGAAATGATCCAACCCAACGTGCTGCTGGCGCAGGCGGGGCTGCTGAGCGCCGACGACTGGCAAGCTTGCGTGATGCCCTCCGGCGGTGGAGCGATGGTGCACGCGAAGGACGAGTCGTCAGCGAAGCGCGCGCGCGAGGTGTTGGAGAAGGGCGCCATCGCCGACGGCAGGCGGTTGTACACGATGCTCGATCCGAAGGAGGCGGTGGCCTTCGGATATGCGGCGAGCGATCTCCTGCTCGAGGCGGAGCCGGGGCTCTGTTTCGGCGGCGGGTTTGAAGGCGCGGTCGCGGGGCACGCGGCGCCGGTCAAGGGGGTGCACGGCTACCGGCCGACTCGCGAGAAGATGCGCACGGGCTTTATCGCGCTCGGCGCCGGCGTGCGGCCGGGCGCGTGCGTGGATCTCGTACGGCTGATCGACATCGCGCCCACGGTTGCGCACGTCCTCGGGCTGGAGATGAAGGATGTCGAAGGTCGCGTACTCAAGGAGCTGATACGGTGAGGGGCGGCGGGGGGCCCGCTTCGGGCGTTTCACTCCGCCGCAGCTCGCGCGCGATGCCGTAGACGATGACGGCCCAGAGCGCGAAGAGCGGCAGCAGCGACGGGAGCCCCGCGAGGCCGAGGCGCATTCCGAAGTTGTCGTGGTGAAACTCTCCCCGCGCAAAGTGGGGCAGGACGTAGCCCGTCATCGGGCTGTCCGGCGTGTCGAGAACCACCTGCACGGCGGCCATCGCGAGCGCATGGACGAACGAGATCGCGGCGAGCGCGAGCGAGGTTTTCGGCCATCGCGGCGCGAACTCGGCCGCGCCCACGGCAAGGAAGGGAATCGCGGGGATGAGGAAGCGGGGCCCGAGCAGCGTGCCTCCATCCCACATGAACCAGCAACAGTTGACTGCGATGAACGCGAGCGGGATTGCGGCGCACAGGAGCGCGAGACGCCGGTGGCCGCGCCGTGCGAGCGCCACGAGCCCGGGCACGCCGATCAGCAGCACCGGCGCGTAGAAGAACAGGCCGCGCCTCGGCCCGAGCAGGAGTTGCGCGAGTCGCGAAGGTGTGGGCATCGCGAGGAATCCGGTCAATCCGTGAGATCCCCCCGGGCGGAGTCCGGACGGATCCTGGTGCGCATACGCCGTGGTCAGCGGGTTTCCGAAACAGGCCCAGTGATACGCGGCGTAGATGACCAGAATCGGAAGGCCGCCGGACACAAACCGTGCGACATCGCGCCACGATCGCCGCTCCGCCGCGACGTAGAGGACGAGAAGCACGGTCGGGAGGATGGCGACATACTCCGTGAGCGTGGCCATCCCGCAAAAGAGTCCCGCGAGTTCCGGCCGTCGTTTGTCCACGAGGACGAAGTAGAGGGCGAAGATCAGGAATGAGGCCGCGAGGCCGTGCGCGTGAAGGGTGGTCGTGAACGGAAGAACAGGCGTGGCGAGTCCGTACGCGGCGGCCACCGCGTACGCGTAAAAAGGCGATGATCCGAGATGCAGGAGGATGGCCAGGAGCGCGATCGCGCCGAGCGCCGTCAGCGAGCCGTTCACCAGGACGTTCATGATCGCCTGGTTGCTCCACCACAGCTCGGTGTGCGGGTCCAGCGGATTGCGTCCGAGCAGGCGATCCAGCTTGATGAGCGGGAAGCAGATGGGCACGCAGAGGAGGCTCATGCCCGGCGCCTTGTTGGAGTAATAGTGCCCGTCGTGGAACGACCAGTCGGGCGTCGTGCCCACGTACCGGTCGATCGTGTTCGTGCCGTGCGCCGCCACGGACACGATGTGCGCCATGCGCGACGTCGCGCTCGCATTGCGCAGCCCGGAGAAGTACGCGTACGTCACGAGGAGCAGCAGGAAGAGGAGGCGAGTCGGCGTGCGTGACAGCATGCTGCTACTATGGCTTCGCCACCTGCAGCATTCTCGCGATCTCCTCCAGCTTGCCTGCGTGCGCGGTGGCCGTATCCAGCCACGGGTGTCGCCAGCGCGCGCGCTCCGACGTGAGCCGCTCGCGGACCCCTGAATCGGTCGTCCCGCGGGACCAGTCGACCGCCTGGCCGCGG
>CAYXVY010000280.1:0-5455 GCA_964468745.1 uncultured Planctomycetales bacterium
CACCCCCGCCGCCCCCACCGTCGTCGCTTCCACAGCCTCCCATTTGGAACGGAACGAGTACGAAAACCGCCAGGAACAGGAGTGCGGTGCGGTTCATGTCGGATCCCTCCCCAAGCTCGCTATCTCACTGTACACCGCACCCATGGGAAATGTTTAAAGAGTCCGCGGAAGGTTTACTTCGGGAACATCGCCTTCCAGAACTCGTCGAGCTTCGTGTCGGCGTAGATCGGATAGTCGGCGTAGCGCTTGCGCACCTTCTCGCTGTCGGCGACGACGATCGAGAGCCCGGTCCACGACGCGATGCGCTTCTGAGCAGGCTCCTTCTTGACGTGCGCGAGGATGAGCTTGCCCGTGACCCACTCGCGGAAGTCCTTCAGCGGCTTGTCGGGAAGCTTGTTCTCCTTGAACGCGCCGTCGAGCCACGCGAGGAGGTCGTAGTTCTTCTCGTCCTGGATCGGGAAGCAGGGCTTCAGGCCCGTGGCCGGCAACGGCGTCGCGGGAGAGAGTAGTGCGTCGACGACGGGCGCCAGGCGCTTCGGAAGGTCGTCGAGGGCGGCTCCGTCCACGCAAACGTAGTTGGTGAAGTGTTCGTCGTCCGCCATGATGCGTTTTGCCAGGTCGAGACCGCCGGTCTTCTCGCGCGCGGCGAGCCATTTGCCGGTGGGCTCGTAGTACGTGTTCGGCGCCCCGACGGTGGTTTGCGACGCCATGATTGCGTCGGCCGCGCCCCGAAAATTGTAGAGATTCTCGATCGAGCCGCGGCCGCACTGCTGCAGGAAGAGCAGATCGACGGCGCCGTGCGCGTCCTTGCGCCACTGGCGCAGGAGGGGCCCGACGACCTTCGCGCTGAGCCACGTCTTGGTGATCTTGTCGCCGGGCCACTCGTCGGCGCACATGTCGTCGAGCCGTCCGCCGTGGTCGAGGAAGACGACGGCGTAGTGCTTCGCCGGGTGCGTGGCGCCGACCCACATCAGGTACTCCTTGAGCACGTCTTCGGACGCGCTGTTGTCGGTCTCGAGCTTGTCGGTCGTGCGGCCATCCTTCGAGAGGACGATGCGGTTGAGTCCCGACTTGTCGGTATCGTCCGACAGGACCGTGACAATGAGCTTCGAATCCCGCACACCGCGTTCGAGAGCGTCGAGGATGATGGGACCGCAGCGTTCCAGATTGTTGTCGTACGACATGTAGTAGACGAGGACCCAGTCGCGATCGGGGGCGGGCTTCGACTGGGTTTGTGCGATGGCGAGGGCTGCGAGGGTCGCAATGAGCATCCATTCCTCCCTCCGAGAGCATACGGTCGTGACGCGTGGCATGCTTGCGAATTGACGCGGTCCCGCGTAGAATTCGCGCGCGGTTGAAGCCGGCGGACCCGCCGGAGTCGGCGCGCACCATCGCGGGCCGTTAGCTCAGTTGGCTAGAGCGTCTGCTCGACACGCAGAAGGTCAGAGGTTCAAGTCCTCTACGGCCCACCATGCTTCGCCGCGCGTAGCGTCCGCCTCAGTCCATCTTCGAACAACCGACCGACCCGGGCGACGCGGGGAAGATCTGGGCATCGTCGAAGAGTGTCGACTGCCCCGTGCCCGTGAGGCTGCTGTCTCCGTCTGACGAGCCGCTGATGGCGGTGAACGTCATCACGTAGGAGGCCGGCAGGTTGTACTTCCAGATCGTGTTGTCGGCGTTCACGATGAACATCAGTTTTCCCGCGGAGAGCGTCTCCGGCGCGGCCATGAATGCGAAGCGGTTTCGGTCGTGCACCGAGTTGTACATCGCACTGCCGTCGGTGTCGTTCTCGAGCGCGGTGCCGCCGGAGCCGTCGTCCTCGCTCTCGAACTTGCGGTAGACGTAGCCCGCCTTCGGACTGCCGTTGATGATCGAGTCCGTGAAGTTCACGTTGCCGTACTCCGCGTGATCCGAGTCGCCGTCCGCTCCCGCGACCGACGGTTCGATGAGCTTGATGATGATGGCCGTGCTCGCCGCGTCGGCGGGCAGCGTCGTCGCCCCCCCCGTCAGCGGAATCAGTCCGTACAGCGCGAAGACGTCGAGCGTCCAGAAGTCCGCCACGAGATTGCCGTCGCGGTCGTTCGAGCGGAAGTCCGCCTGGGCCGTCGAGAGCGTCTTCAGCGACGCGCTCGCGTTGCGCTCGTTCGATGCGCGCTGCGCGGCCAGCAGTCCGGGGATTGCGATGGCCGCGATGATGGCGATGATCGCGATGACGATCATGAGCTCGATGAGGGTGAAGCCTTTTCTCATGTGCAACTCCAGAAAATCATGGACGAATGCCTGCGCGCCTCGCCAGTTCCGCTTCATCGATCGATTTGACATCGCCGCTCGTCTCGATCTCCACGCCGGCGACCATGCCCTCGCGCACCGTCTTGACTTCAATCATACCCTTTCCGCCGCGGACCAGCTCGGCTTCCACCGCCTGTCCGGGTTCCTTCTTCAGCGCGATGAGAATCGCCGCTTCGAGCGTGGTCTTGCAGGCGTCAACTTCCGCCGAATGATCGTCACGCTCCGTTTTCATCTCGATCACGTGCCCGTCTTCGGCATCGACGATGACATTGCAGTTCATCGGCCCCTGTGCGAAGTCGATCGAATAAACCGCGGCACGGATGCCGGGCTCCAATTCCACGTGAACGGCGACCCCGGTAGCCCCGTGCTCGCGTGCCTTGCCGATCGCGTCGAGAAGACTCAATTTCGCCCGAGGAGCAAGCGCGAGGAACCGGTTCGTCGGCTCGACCGCCGCGGGCTGCGTGCCGAACCAGCCATTTGCGCCGAGCACGGTCGCGAGTGCGGCCAGGGAAAGCAGGCACACAGCTGCCGCCGCGATCGTGGCGGCTCGCCGGCCTGGACGACGCACGCGCGCCACGGCGTCGGCAACCGCAAGCGCCGGCTGCTTGCCCGCGAGAACGGCGTTGAGATCTTGCAGGAGCGCCTGGGGTGTCTGGTACCGGGACTTCGGATCGCGGCGCGTCATCGTCGCGACCACCGCGACCATGTCCTTGGGCGCATCGGCTTCCGCGAGTTTCTCGATCGGAACATCTTTCGAGAACCGTGCGCTGATCACCGTCATCGGGTTGTCGCCTGAATAGGCGCGCTCGCCCGAGAGGAACTCGAAAAACGTGAGGCCGAGCGAGTAGATGTCACTGCGGATGTCGATCTCCCGCTCGCCCATCGCCTGCTCGGGCGACACATACCCGGGCGACCCGACGATCGTCCCTGACTGCGTGAGCGTGACGTCGCCCGCCGAGGCCAGGCGCACGAGTCCCAAGTCCGCGAGCTTGGCCGTGCCGTCCGGCAGCAGCATGATATTCGCGGGCTTGATGTCGCGGTGGACCATCCCGTTCTGATGCGCGTGATCGAGCCCGAGCGCGATCTGGCGGATGATTCCCGCGGCCTCGGCCGAAGGCAGTCGCGTGCGACGGCGCAGCGTCTTGTCCACCGACTCGCCGTCCAGAAACTCCATGACGAAGAAGTAGACTCCGTTCGCCTCACCGGCGTCGATGCCTGCGACGATGTTCGGGTGGCTCAGCTTCGCGACGGCGCGCGCCTCGCGCAGGAACCGCTCGCGCCCGTCGGCTTCCGCCGCATACTTCGAGAGCAGGACCTTGAGCGCGACCAGACGGTCCATCGACGTCTGCTTCGCCTTGTAGACGGCGCCCATGCCCCCTTCGGCGATCTTTCCGATGATCTCGTAGCCCGGGATGTCGATCACCGCCTCGGCCTTCGCCTGCGACACGACGGGGCTGTCGTCCAGCTTCACACGAACCGTCGGGTCGCTGGGATGCGCGGCGTCCATGGAGGCCCTCGACGTCTACTTCTTGCCCCGCTCGTGTTTGGTCAGCTTCAGCGATCCGTCGCAGAGGAGACCCACGCCGGGCGCGTAGATCTTATACCCACGCCCCCTTTCGAGCGGCGTCGTTTCTTCCGTCTTCACGCAATGCTCGAACTTGCCCGCCGGAGTGTCGAACACATCGTCCACGCCGACGATCTCCGCGCGGTCCATCGCGACTTTCGGCGCGATCTCCTGGTAGTAGCGTGCACCGAGGATGGGTGTCCCGGCCATCATGAGCCCGAAGCGCGCGTCCTTCTCGCCGGCGAGCCACGCGCCGTCGTGGCTGACGACCTTGCCTCCCTTGTACATGTCCACGTCCTCGCCGAAATAATACACGCTGTTCGTCCGCTTTGAGATCGCGTAGTAGTTTCTCGATACCTCGATCAGCTCCCCGCCGACGGTCTCACGTTCCTCGATGATCCGCGTCTCGACGCCCGCGACTTTCTTCGTCTCGTCGAGAACCGTGATGGTGAGCAGCGCATCCTTGCCTTCATCCTTGCCTTCGAGGGTCAGCTTGTCGCCCGGCATCAGGCTGAAGTAGGGATTCTCTCCCGTCGGCCCGAGCTCGCCGTCCTCGATGCGGAACGCCTCGGTGAAGGCCGACTGCGCCTCCTGCGCCTTCACGAGTTCGCCTGTAGCCGCGTCCACGCGGACCGTCGAGAGCTTGCCCTCGTTCATGATTTTCACTTCGATCACGCCCTTGTCGCCCCGGACGATCACTTCGCATTCGACCGCCGCACCGGGGGATTTCTTGAGCGCGGTTGCAACCGCGGCATCGATCGCGATCTTGCACGCCCGGACCGCATCCGAGTGGTCCTCGTCCTCCTCCTGCGACTCGACGACGGAGCCGTCGGCCGCGTCGATCAGGACATTGACGCTCTTGTCTCCCTTGGCGACGTCGATCGAATAGACCACGCGCTTGTCGCCCTCGAGCTCGGCATGAATGACGGTGCCGCCGGCCTCTTTGCGCGCCTTCTCGACGGCGGCGGACATGTCCACCTTCGCCGACTTGAGCATCTTCTCCCACTTCGGCGCGTCCTGCGCAAAAGCGATCGTCGCTGCCGCAACGCCCACCATCATCACGCGCAACATTCTCATCGCCCCCCCCTTAGTCACCTTCGATCACAAGCTCTCCGGTGCGACCGTCGACGTGCACCTCGATCACCTGGCTGCCGGACAGCACCTTCACTTCGATCCGGATCTCGCCCTTCCTGTTGTGCTCCATGCTCGCTTCAACCGCCTCACCCGGCACCGCGCGCAGCGCGACCCCGATCGCCTGGCGCAGGGGGATGACGACAGCGGCCGCGACGGCCAGCGTATTCTCATCCTCGTCTTTTTCACCCGTGATGCGCCCTGTATTGACATCGACGTACACCTCGAGACCCTTGGTACCGATGGCGAACTCGATAGCGAAGCGGTCTCCTTCGCGCGTGGCCTCGAGGGCGATGGCGCTGCCGCCGCGGATGGAGGCGCACTCGATCGCCTCTGCCAGGGTGACGGATCCGGACTCGCGTCCCACGATGCGCGCGTTGCGCGCCTCGATGTCGACCCGTTTCCCGCGAACGTCCGCGCGCACGGTCCCGTTGGTGACCGCAATGAAGAGCGCGTTGCCCTGGCGCCATC
>CAYXVY010000281.1:0-10323 GCA_964468745.1 uncultured Planctomycetales bacterium
TCGCCCGCTACCGCAAAGAAGTCACGGGCGGCCTCACAGAGACGCAGCTCAAGGAGATCAAGGACCGGCGCGACTACCACCTCCTCCTTGGCGAACGCAAGGCCCAGGTTCTCGCGGTCATCGAGGAGCAGGGAAAGCTCACGCCGGAGCTTCAGAAACAGATCCTCGATTGTCGCGAGCGCCAGGCGCTCGAGGATCTGTACCTGCCGTACCGCCCGAAGCTGCGGACGCGCGCGCAGATCGCCCGGGAGAAGGGATACGAGCCGCTCGCCGATCTGATCTGGGCGCACAAGCCGGCGACGGGGGAGGAGGAGGCGATCGCGGGGGCGTGCGACATCGTCGCCGAGCGCATGTCGGAGCACGCCCCGACGCGCGAGTGGATCCGCAGCCACATGTGGCGCACGGGCAAGCTGCGCGCGTGGAAGAAAGTCGGCTCGAAGGCCGACGCGTCGAAGTTCGAGATGTATCTCGACTTCACCGAGCCGGTTCCGCGCGTGGCCGGCCACCGCACTCTCGCCATCTGGCGCGGCGACCGTGAAGGCGTGCTCTCGTACGGCGTGGAGGTGGAGACGGCGCCGGTCTTCGATCACATGGAGCGCACGTTCAGCCGTTCGAACTCGCCGCATCGCGAGCTCTACTCGAAGACCATCAAGGATGCCTACGAGCGGCTGATCGAGCCGTCGGTCACGCTCGACGTATGCAACTCGCTTTGGGAGCGCGCGGAGGATGAGGCAATCCAGGTCTTCGCGGCGAACCTGCGGAATCTCCTGCTGGCGCCGCCGGTGCGCGGCGAGCCGATCCTGGCGATCGATCCCGGCTTCCGCTCGGGGTGCAAGGTGGCGGTGATCGACGCGACGGGGAAGTACCTCGAGAGCACGGTCATCCGGCCGGAGCGTCCCGAGTCTGAGTTCACGCTCGTGCGGCTCATCGGCGCGCACAAAGTGAAGAAGATCGCGATCGGCAACGGGACGGCGTCGCGCGAGACGGAGGCATTCGTTCGCAACGCGAAGCTCGGCGTGACAAGCGTGATGGTCAGCGAGGCGGGGGCGAGCGTGTATAGCGCGAGCGAGGTCGCGGTGCGGGAGTTCCCTGAGCTCGACGTGACCGTGCGCGGCGCGATCTCGATCGGCCGACGCCTGCAGGATCCGCTCGCCGAGCTCGTGAAGATCGATCCCAAGGCGATCGGCGTGGGGCAGTACCAGCACGACGTCGATCAGTCGAAGTTGAAAAAGGAGCTCGATCACGTCGTTGAGGTTTGCGTCAACAACGTCGGCGTCGATGTGAATACGGCGTCGATCGAGCTGCTGACGTACGTCTCGGGAATGTCGAAGTCGGTGGCGAAGGAGATCGTCGCGGCGCGGCCATTCAAGTCGCGAGACGCGCTGAAGGAAGTGAAGGGGTTGGGGCCGAAGACGTTCGAGCAATCGGCGGGCTTTCTTCGAATTCCAGATGCGGCGAATCCGCTCGATGCTTCGGCGGTGCATCCGGAAAGCTACTACGTCGCGCAGAAGATCGCAAAGCGCATGGGCAAGCCGGTACTGGAACTCATCGGCAAGCCGCTCGACGTGCGGCCGGAGGAGTTCGTCGATGCCAAGTCCGGGCTTCCGACGGTGCTCGACATCCTCGAGGAGCTGAAGAAGCCGGGACGCGATCCACGCGCATCCTTCGTGACGGCGCAGTTCGATCCGTCGATTACCAAGCTCGAACACGTGAAGGTCGGCACGGTTCTGGAAGGCATGATCACAAACGTCACCAATTTCGGCGCGTTCGTCGATGTGGGGGTCCACCAGGACGGCCTCGTTCATGTCAGCGAGCTGGCGAATCGCTTCGTGACGGACCCGAATGAAGTCGCGAAGGTCGGTCAGGTCGTGAAGGTGAAGGTGTTGTCGGTGGATCCGGCAAAGAAGCGGATCGGTTTGTCGATGAAGCAGGCGCCGAAGTAATTACGGCGCGGCGCCGATTGTCAGCTCGACCGTCTCGAAGCCGTCGTCGCGCAGCACGCGCAGTTTCACCTTCTGGCCGATCTTCGTCGCCGACACGAGTTTCGCGAACGCCGCCTCGTCGTCGAACGTCTTTCCGTCGAACTCCGCGATGATGTCCCACTCGCGCAGCCCTGCGGACTCAGCCGGCGATTTTGGCGTGACCTCGATCACCTTGAGCGACCGTCCTTCTTTCTCGAGCTTCACTCCGAGCCAGGGCTTTGCGAGACCGGTGGGTTTTGGTTTCGGCGGCTCGTCGGGAGTTTCGGTCGCGGTCGGCTCGTCACCGGTAGACGCGGCCTCCGGAGCCGGAATCGGCGCACGCTTGCCTTTCGGCAGACCCTTTTCCATAAGACCGGGCGACTGCAGCAGCAGGATCAGCGCGAACGACGCCGTCGAGCTGACATATTTCTCGTCGCGCTGTGTGTCCTTGTACTCCTTGCCGCGCTCTTCCTTCTCAGTGTGCGGAAGCTCGATGCTCCCGTCGGCGCGCTGCAGCGGGATCAGCTTGTTGACCCAGTAGTCGGCGAACTTCGCGTATTCGCCCGGGCCGACGAGATGCGTCGCCATCGCGACGCTCGTGTAGTGCATCGGCGCGTGTGCGTGGCACTGGTCGACACGCTTGTAGTGCTCGCGCAGCCCGTGCGGAATCGTTTTTGCGAGCGGCGTGGCGTGCGCGCTGAAGTGGATTCCCGTGTACGCATACGACGCGCGCCCCATCGAGAGGTCGGGCGTCTTGTTGCTCGACCCGTACGAAATGCCCTGCCCGTCGTGGATGTCTTTCAGGTTCTTTTCGACCCTGTCGAGAAGCGGCTTCGACACGTCGATGCCGCACGCGCGCATGTTGAGCATCGCGCCGTACATCATGCAGGTCAGGATGCCCAGGTCGACGCTCCCGCCCTTCGCCGCATATCCCTCGCGCTCGCCGTACCCCTTCGAGTGGCCCCACCCGCCCGTCGGCTCCATGGTCCGCTCGGCGACGCGGAGACAGTCCGCCAGCACGCCGCGGAGGCGCTCGGTCGGCTGGCGCTTGTAGACCTCCGAGAGGAAATGCGCGGACAGGCACGTCTGCCAGTTCGCGTTCACGCCCATCCCGCCGCCGTGGTAGGCAGAGATCGCGGCGTTGACCGCGCGCTGGAGTTGCTTCGGATGCTGGCCCGAGATCAGCCAGACGTAGCCCATCAGGATCTGAACCTGGAACTCGTCGCTGTTGCTGTTCTTCAGCAGGTAGCCGTACGCCTTCTCGAGCGCGAGCTTGCAGACCTTGCACTTGTGGGCCTCGACGCACGAGTGCTCAAGTTTGGCAGGGTCTTGCGCCGGCGTGTCCTGCGCGGAGACCGACAGCGCGAGGATGATCCCGATGAACGTGACGCGCATGAGGAGCATATTGAGCAAGTGCTGTGCCAACCTCTATTTGCTAATTGAGCTTGGAAATCGGTCCGGCTGTAAATGTGAGTTTACGTGCCGGAGTTGACCAGGGGGGCGTCTTTTGCGATGCGCTCCACTTCCGCCGCCACGTCTTTCGGCAACTCGACCGCTTTGGCATTTTCCTCGATCTGTTCAACGCTCGTCGCGCCGACGATGCAGCTCGTCACTTCGGGGCGACGCAGGCAGTAGCCGAGCGCGAGCTGGCCGATCGTCAGCTTCGCCTCCTTCGCCAGCGCCGCCAGTTTCCTGACGACGGCCGTGGCCTCCGCCGTGACGTACTTGTCCATGAACTTGTTCGACTTGTCGTCCCCGAGGCGGGACCCCTTCGGCTTGCCCGCGAGGTACTTGCCGGTCAGCACGCCCTGCGCGAGCGGGCTCCACACGACGACCCCGAGTCCCGCTTTCGCGCAGGTCGCGAGCACGTCCTTCTCGATCACGCGGTCGAAAATGTTGTACGGCGGCTGGCTGACCGACGGCGCGTGGCGCGTCGACAGCTTCATCGCGTCGCGGATCTGCACGCTGGTCCAGCACGAGACGCCCCAGTAGAGAACCCTCCCCTGCGACACGAGATCCTCCATCGCGCGGACCGTCTCGTCGAGCGGGACGTCGGGGTCGTAGCGATGGCAGTAGTAGAGATCGACGTAGTCGGTCTTGAGGCGTGCAAGCGACGCGGCGCACGACTCCATGATGTGCTTGCGCGAAAGCCCGCGATCGTTTGGCCCGGTGCCGGTCGGCCAGAAAACTTTCGATCCGAGCACATAACTCGACCGGCGCACGCCCGCGAGCGCTGTGCCGAGCACGGTTTCGCACTGTCCCTGGGCGTAGACATCCGCGGTGTCGACGTGATTGACGCCGAGATCAAGCGCGCGCCGCGCGATCTTCTTGGTCGTATCGGGCTCGACGGAGTTTCCGAACGTGAGCCAGCCGCCGAGGGAGATCGTGGAGACTTTGACCCCGGTACGGCCGAGCGTTCTGTAGTTCATGTGCCCTCACTTGATCAGTTTGACCTGCGCAACGTCCGCCTCGAGTTCCGCGAGGATCTCCGCGAGCCCCCGCGTCGCGCCCGCCACCAGCTCGCCCGCGATCTCGCGTCGATACGTCTTTCTGAACGCCACGGTCGCCGGCGTTTCGCGGTCGTCCATCAGGAAAAGCTGCATCTCGAGAATGGACTTCGGAGCGTCCGTCGCGTCCAGGTACAGCGCCGAGACGTTTCCCTCCAGCACGTGCGTTGCGTCCAGATGGCTCCCGAAATCGACGACGTGTTCGAAGAGACCCGCCGTCGACAGCCACGCGCGCGTCTCGTCGGTGAGCATGGACCCCGGCGGCACGAACCAGCAGTTGTAGTAGTCCGACTCGTACTGCGCGCCCTTCTTCATCACGTGCTCGGTCCCTTCGTATCGCGAGGCGACCTTGAAGCGACGCACCTTGAGCACCGTCCCCGCGGCCGGCGTCTTCGCGTCGCCGGTCCGCGTGACATCGAGATCGTGGAAGCGGCGATCTGCGTACTCCTTGTTGAGATCGACGCAACCGGCAAGCAGGACAAGAGTGACCGACCATCTCATTTGGGCTGCTCCTTTTTCGGAGGCGGTCCGCCGAGAATCGCCGACGAGGGGTACCGCTTGATCGACCCCGAGAGTTCCCGAAGGTCGGTCGACATGAGGCGAAGATTCTCGAGGATGTCCTCGATCGCATCCTGGCGCCCTTCCACGAGACCGTCGACGCGCTTGAGCGTGCGGTTCACCTGCGCCACGGCCGCCGGGATTTCCTTCACGGCTGCGTTCACGGTCTCGATCGTCTTCGGGAGCTCCTTCGTCGCGGCGTTCACATTCGCGATCGCCGGCGCGAGGTCCTTCTCGACGAGTCCGCCGATCTTCGCGACGACGGCGTCGATCGCGTCGATCGTGTGGTCGAGTTTCTTGACAGTCGCGGGTACGTCCTTGATCGACGCATGGATTTCGGCGATCGTCGGCTTGATGTCGTCCTTCAGCAGCTTCGACGCAGTCTCGATGAATCCCTTGACCTCGCCCGCGACCTTGTCGAGCTGCATCGATTCAATCTGCGCGAGGATTCGCTCGGCGTTTTCGAGGAGCCGCGTGCCGGTGCTGGCCGCCGACGGAATGTAGTGATTCGCGGGCTGCCACGCGAGCTTCATCGCGGGATTGCGCTTGGGGTCGACGAAGTCGACTTCGAGATACATGCCGCCCGTCAGTCCGGCGGACGCGAGGCGGATGCGCAGGCCGTCGTCGATCATGTGCTGCATGTCGGCCTCGGACTTCGAGTAGAAGACCTCCGGGATCAGCGAGAAGCGGACGAGGATCTGCCGGCCGTGTTTGTACGCCTCCTCGTCCTGCGCGTTGCCCTTGTAATGGTTGTAGACGAAGTCGATCTTCTCGACGCGCCCGATCTGAACGCCGCGGCTCTTGACCGGCGAGCCGATCTCGAGCCCCTGCACCGACTCGTCGATGTAGGTTTCCGCCATGACCTTGTCCTTGAACGCCGCGCCGGCACCGAACACGATGATCGCACCCACGGCGAGGCCGATCGCCGTCAGCACGAAGGCTCCGATCTTCGCGTACCCCACCTTGCTGCTCATACGCTTGCCACCTCCCGGTTGAAGAACTGCCGTACCCACGGATTGTCGCTTGTGTCGCGCAGCTGCTGCGGCTTGCCGGTCGCAACGATTCTCTTTACGCGCTTGTCGAGCATGATCACGCGGTCGGCGATCGAGTAGATGCTCGGCAGCTCGTGCGTGACGACGACGAACGTGATCTTGAGCGTGCGCGCGAGGCGCAGGATGAGCTGGTCGAGTTCCGCCGAGGTGACCGGATCCAGGCCGGCCGAAGGCTCGTCGAGGAACAGGATCTGCGGATCGAGCGCCATCGCCCGTGCGATCGCGGCGCGCTTCTGCATGCCCCCGCTGATTTCGCTCGGCATGTGGCCGTCGAAACCGTCGAGCCCGACGAGCTTCAGCTTCATGAGCGCGATCAGCTCGCGCGCTGCCGTCGGCAGATCGGTGAATTCCTCGAGCGGCAGGCAGATGTTTTCGAGGAGCGTGAGTGAGCCGAAGAGGGCGCCGCTCTGGTACATGACGCCGATCTTGCGCAGGATGTTCATGCGCGCGTCGCCGTCGGCCGTCACGATGTCGTCGCCGTCGATGGCGATGCGTCCCGTCGCCGGCGGATAGAGCCCGATCATGTGCTTGAGAAGCGTAGACTTGCCGCACCCCGATCCGCCGAGGATGACGAACACCTCGCCGCGATTGATCTCGAATGAAATGTCGTCGATCACGACGTTATCGTCGTAGGCGGCGGTGAAGTTCTCGACCTTGATGATCGGGTCCATTAGATGCCGAGTGCGTTGTAGATGATGGCGAAGAGTCCGTCGGTCAGGATGATCAGCACGAGTCCGCTGACGACGGCCCTCGTGGCGGCGAGGCCGACAGCGCTTGCGCCCGTCTTCGTCTGCAGCCCGCGCAGGCACCCGACGCCCGCGATGAGGATGCCGAAGACGAACGACTTGACGATGCCGCTCAGGAAATCCGCGGTGCCGAGCGTCTGCTGGAGCTGGTTGAAATACGTGACGAGCGGGAAACCGAGCGACACGAAGACGAGCCCGCCACCGATGAGCCCGCACAGCTCGAGGTAGAGCGTGAGGAGCGGGGTCACGACGACGGAAGCGATGACTCGCGGGACGACGAGGAAGCGGACGCTCGAGAGACCCATCGTCGTGAGCGCGTTGATCTCCTCGTTTACCTTCATCGTGCCGATCTCGGCGGCGAAGGCGGCGCCCGAGCGGCCGGCGAGCACGATCGCGGCCATGAGCGGGCCGAGTTCGCGCAGGAGCGCAATGCCGACTGACTGCGCGACAAAGATCTCCGCGCCGATCGGCTTGAGCACGACCGCCGCCTGGAACGCCAGAATCACGCCGATCAGAAAGCCGATGAGCGAAATGATGGCGATCGCGTTCACGCCGGCCGTTTCCATCGTCAACAGCGCGTCTCGCCAGCGGACCTGCCGCGGATGGCGGATCGCCAGGCCCAGAGCCACGACGAGTTCGCCGATAAACGCGATCTGGTCGATGATGTCGCGCCACAGCGACACGCTCGCGCGGCCGACCTCCTCCGTGACGCCTGCGGATGCCGCCGTCTGCGCCGGGCCCGTGATTCCGTCACGGAACGGGTCGAGCAGGGCGCGTGCGTCGGCCGACAGTCCGCGCAGCTCGGTCGCCTGGATGCGGCGCTGCAGCTCGACGAAGAACCCGATTCCCGCGCCGTCGCAGTAGGTGACCCCCGTCGCGTCGACGACGAGTCGCGCGGGACGTGCGGCGGCGATCGCCCCCATCGCCTCGCGCCATATGCCGCCTGTCGACGAAGCATCGAGCCGCCCCGTGACCGTGAACGTCAGGGCGTCGCCGCTCGACTCCGTTCGCAGCGATGCTGTCATCGACGGTCGGTCAGTGTACGTGGACGACCGTCGATCGTCGACTATTGACTATCGACCCTGCGATTTCGGGGGCGGCTTCTCCCGCAGACGGCCGGACCGCGACAGCGCGTCCCGGAGCAGGAATTCGATCTGTCCGTTCAGACTGCGCAGTTCGTCGGCCGCCCATTTCTGGAGCGCCCCAAGCGTCTTCGGATCGAGCCGGATCAGGAACGGCTTGCGTTCCACGATTCACCTACTGATGGAGCGTCCCGACGTTCACGACGGGAGTCGTGTCGCGTTCGCCGCAGAGCACCACGAGGAGATTGCTCACCATCGTCGCCTTCTTCTCGTCGTCGAGGATGACGATGTGTTGCTCCGCGAGGAGCTTGAGGGCCATGTCCACCATGCCGACGGCGCCTTCGACGATCTTCTGGCGCGCGGCCACAACCGCGGCGGCCTGCTGGCGGCGCAGCATCGCGCCGGCGATTTCCGGCGCGTACGCCAGGTGGCTGATCCTCGACTCGATCACCTGCACGCCGGCTTGAGTGAGACGGTTCTGGATCTCGACCTTGAGCTTCTCCGCAATCTCGTCCGTGTGGCTGCGAAGCGCGATTTCGCCGGCGCCGTGCGCGTCATACGCGTACCGCGTGGCGAGGTTGCGCAGGGCCGATTCGCTCTGCACGTGGACGAAATGCTCGTAATTCTCGACGTGGAAGATGGCCTCGGCGGTATCGACGACCTTCCAGACGACGATCGCGCCGATCTCGATCGGGTTGCCCGCGCTGTCGTTGACCTTGAGCTGCGCGCTCTCGAAATTGCGCACGCGCAGCGAGATCTGCCGTTTCGAGTAGAAAGGATTGGCCCAGCGCAGCCCCGCCTCTTTCACGGTGCCGACGTACGAGCCGAAGAACTGGAGGACGCGCGCCTCGTTGGGGTTCACGACGAAGAACCCGCCGAGGCAGAAGAGCGTCACCAGCCCGCCCAGGACCGACAGGATGAGGAGCGGTACCATGCCGCGCGACGCGCCCAAGGCCACGCCGGCCACGCAGCCGACGCCGGTGAGAATCAGGACCATGAGCGCCGCGAAACCGTTCGGCGCAAAAACCTGCTTTTCCTGCATCATGGCGTCCTCCGAATCAGGATGACATCAAAGTGATATCAGTCTGAAAGAAGACGACGCGGCACGGCGTTCATTACCGGGAAATCGGAGGGCCGCCGGGGGACAAAAAAACCCCTCCGGCCTCGCGACCGGAGGGGTCCTGTCGATCGAATGGGATTACTCGGTCTTGAACTCCACGACCGAGGACTTCATCGTCATCTGGGCGTTTGTCATTTCCATCTTGGCCACCTGGCCCGGGATTTCGTCCGTCGTCCACGTCTTCGTGGTCGTCTTCTGGCCTCCCTGCTCGGTGACCATTTCGACCCAGTGGCACTTGATCTTCTTGCCGGCGACTTCGATCTCCTCGTCGCCTTCCTTCATTTCGGGCTTCTTACCCGTATCCTCGGTCTTCTTGACCTTGGCCGGGATGTCCATCGACTGCGGCGGGGCCTCAGTCTTCGTGCCCATCATGATGTTCACGCTCTTCATCTCGATCACGGCCTTCTCGGCCGAGAGATCCTTGAGCGTCGTCGTCATCTCGCCTTCCATTTTCGTCGAGCCCATGTTCGTCTCGGACTTCGACTTGGAATAGGCGCCCTTCTTGAACTTGGCCCAGTGCTTGTACTGCGGATTGTCCACATCCTGCAGCATGCCGCACAGCATGCTTACGACCACCACGACTGCCGTCTTCACCATGCGTTCCTCCGAAAAATATTGGAAAAGGACCGATACAGTCGGAATCAGCGCGGGAATCCAGGGTGGAGCGCGGACGGTGTCAAGCCCCCGCACGCCCCATGGGGGTGATGTACGACGCTCCCCAGCTGAATGTTCCTTATCGGCAATTTTTCATGTCGGGTTGAGTCCGGCGGACCCACCTTGCCACGCCCCCCTGCGGCGCGTAGAATCCTACTCGGACACGAAGGGAGAGTGCACGTGCCGACCGGTTTCGGATTGGGCGGCGGTATGCCAGCCCCGCAGCCGGTACGCGGCGGCTCGCAGACGGCGATTTTCGGGCGCGAGGAGAGCATCGTACGGACGCCCGAATTCGAGATCGGTACGCGCAAGCACTCGAACTGGCTCGTCGTCTACCTGCGTGGCCGCTACGCGGATGCCATGCTGGAGCCGTTGCGCGCGCAGGTGTTCAAGGAGAAGGACGTCAGCTTCGCTCTCGACGTCTCCAAGCTCGCGAACATCGCCATGCCGCTGGCGCGCGAGGCGTACTTCTTCTCACAGCAGCTGAAAACCGGAGACCGCCGTCTCGTGCTCGTTAACCCGCCGGAGAAGATGCGCAGCCTGATCGGACTGATCTCGCCCTCGGCGAAGATGATCACGTTCGCGAGCGAAGACGAACTGCCGAACGACGTCAAGACTCTTGAGCTCGTCGCGAAGCGCCTTG
>CAYXVY010000282.1:0-13765 GCA_964468745.1 uncultured Planctomycetales bacterium
CACGTCGAACACGGCGCCGGCATTGACCCGCGACCCGAGCACGACGGGCATGGATTCGTCGTCTTCCTCTCGCATCGCTCGCAGACGAGTTTCCCGTCCTTGCACTTCTCGTAGTCCGCGAGGAACCGCTTCGCCGCCGCCGGCTCCATCCGCTCCATCGCCCCGCCCGTCGTCTCAATCTCGATCCGGGAGCGCCCGGTGAAGGCGAAGTCACGAAGCTCCTTCCAGACGCGCCCGCACTTCTGCTCCAGCGTGAGGGGCGCCGCCGCCTTGCCGCCCCCGGCCGGCTGCGAGCTCGTGTTGAGCTGGCAAGCGCCCTTCCCTTCACACGGCCCGAGCTTCCAGGTCAGCACCTGCGGATCGATGCGCGCTTGCGCGTTCTTGCCGTTCGCGAGCACGACCTTTACCGTGATCGTTTTCGAGAGCGTGAGCTTGATCGTACCGACGTACCCGCCGTGACTGACGGTCCCCGGCCCCCCGCACAGGAGGCACGTGATCGTGCCCGGACCGCCGCACGTCTGGCACATCGCCGCGACCATCCCTTCGCGACATGTGCACGCCACATCCCCCGCACCCTTGCACGTTGCGCAGGTCGTCGCCGGCGCGAATTTCACCGCCATCCACTTCGCCGCCTCCGCATCCACCGCCTGCGGCTGCGGTGCGGCCGTCTCCCATTCCTTCGCGCGCGCCTCGAGCGACGCCATCAGGTCCTTCGCGACGCGCACGGGACTGTCGCGTTTCGCGCGGGCCATGCGGTCGCTCCAGGGCTTCTTGCCGCGGACATCCTCCGCGACGCCGCGGACGAGCGCCGCTCCCTCGAGCCGCACCTGCCGGCGCGACGACAGCACCAGACTGATCAGCAGCTTCGCGTAGGCCTCGTTGTACGGGCGTGCCAGCGTCGCCGCCCGCGCCAGCCGTACCTCGGCCTCGTCGGCCCGGCCATCCGCCAGGGCCCTCAATCCGTTCGAAAGTTCCCGCTCGAGTCCGTCGCAGACGATCTTCTGCGCTCGCGCGACCGTCTGGTCGTCCTTCGGCTTCTTCTCAAGCTCACGCAGCGCTGCAACAGGGTCGTCCGACGCGACCTGCGCGAAGAGAAGGGCCCCGAGGGCCAGCAGTCTCATCCCCAGAAGTCTACCTTACCTTCGCACGCGCCTTGCGCTTCTTCTTCGCCGGCGCTGCCGTCACAAACGGCGCTTCTTCGCCCCGCATCTCGAACAGGAACCGCGACGGCACGCACGGAATCCTCTGCCCGTACTTCGCACGGGACTTCGCGCGCGTCAGCGTCAGGTGTCGGCGCGCCCGCGTGATCCCGACATACATCAACCGGCGCTCTTCCTCGATCGTGTCCTCCGCGATCGAACGCTGGTGCGGAAGCAGCCCCTCCTCCACGCCGACCAGGTAGACGCGCTCGAACTCGAGCCCCTTGGCTGAATGCAGCGTCATCAGCGTGACCACGTCGCGCGTCGTCTCGTCCTCCTCGTCGGCCGTTTCCTCCGTC
Source organism: uncultured Planctomycetales bacterium (assembly GCA_964468745.1). Classification (GTDB taxonomy): domain Bacteria; phylum Planctomycetota; class MHYJ01; order MHYJ01; family JACPRB01; genus JACPRB01. The sequence goes on from CAYXVY010000282.1 coordinate 1,499, forward strand.
GAGAGCGCGAGCTCTTCGAGGAACCCTTCGAGCGTCGGGCCTTTCGTGCGCCGCACGTAGTTCTCCGCGAGGTTGAGCACCTCCTCCACGGCGGCCCACCGAACCTGCTTCGCGACGGGGTCCGGATAGCACCGCTCGACCTCCGCCGCGTAGTTCACGGCGAGGAGCAGCTCGCGGATCGCCTGAACCAGCCCGACGTCCGCTATGCGCTTCACGCACGCCGCCAGCGACCGCCGGAACGCCCGGACCGTTTCGACGATTTCTACCGACACCCCTTCGAGCGGCCCCTTGTCGAACGCGACCCCCAAGGAGACGCCCTTCTTCGTCGCGATCTCGAGAACGCGATCGACGCTCGTCTTGCCGACACCGCGCGGCGGGACGTTGATCACGCGCAGGAGCGACGCCTCGTCGTCCGGATTCGCCGCGACGCGCAGGTACGCGAGGACGTCGCGCACCTCCTTGCGGTCGAAGAACGACATTCCGCCGACCAGGTCGTACGGAATCTGCAGGGCGCGGAGCCGCGCTTCGAAAGTACGCGGCTGCACCGCCGTGCGAAAGAGGACCGCGTAATCGCCGCGCTTCGCGCGACCCGTGCGAACCGCCTGCGCGATCTCATCGACGACGAATTCCGCCTCATGTTCCTCGTCCTCGAGCTCGAGGACGCGCACGGCCTCACCCGGCCCCATCGACGCGCGCAACGTCTTCTCGTGGCGCGATGGATTGTTGCGAATCACCGCGTTCGCCGCCTCCAGGATCGGCTCGGTCGAACGGTAGTTCGTCTCGAGGCGCACGACGATCGCGCCGCGGAAGTCCCGTTCGAACCCCAGGATCTTCTTCACATCCGCCCCGCGCCAGCCGTAGATCGACTGGTCGTCGTCGCCGACCACGCACAGATTGCGGTGCTTCTCCGCGATGAGGCGCAGGATTTCGTACTGCGCCCCGTTCGTGTCCTGGTACTCATCGACGAGCAGATGGCGATATCGGTCCTGCAGCCTCTTGCGGATGTCCGCGTGCTTCTGCAGCAGCTCGACCGTTCGCAACAGCAGATCGTCGAAATCGACCGTCTTCGAACGCCGAAGATGCGCGTCGTAGGAGCGATAGGCCCGCGCGACCAGCGCATCGAGATCGTCACCCGCGTCGGCGATTGCGCGCGCCGGTGTGACGAGGCGGTTCTTGAGAAGCGAGATCTGCGAGAGCGCGACCCGAGGGTTCATCTTCGCCTCGGCGATGTGCAACTCGCGCAGCGCCCCCTTCACCGCGGTCAGCTGATCCGCCTGGTCGCAGATGGCGAACTTCGGCGGGAGTCCGGCTGCCTCGGCGTGCTGCCGCAACACGCGCACGCAGAACGAATGGAACGTGCTGACCGTCAGATCCTTCGCCGTTTCGCGACCGACCAGGTTGCCGACGCGCTCGCGCATCTCGCGTGCGGCCCGGTTCGTGAACGTCACCGCGAGGATGCTCTTCGCCGACGCGCCGCGGGAAAGCAGCTGGGCGATGCGGCACGTGATCACGCGCGTTTTGCCCGAGCCGGCGCCCGCCAGGACGAGGAGCGGCCCGTCGCCGTGCTCCACCGCCTTGCGCTGCTCCGCATTCAGACCCTCGAGCAGCTTCTTATTCCCCCCCACTCGCGCGAATTCTAGTCATCTGCGACCTACCCCGCAACAATAGCGGTCGCCGAATTACGTTCTGGCTGCAAAGAGGAGAATTCGATGATCGCTCTCGTCACGGCCATTCTGTTGATGCAGGACGCGGGTCCGCTGCGCGAAGTCGATGAACTTCGGCGCGAAGTGGACCTCCTGCGCACGATCAACGCGCTCGAGCTCACGCGCGATCAGCTCGGAAGTGTCGTGACGGCCGCCGACGAGGCGGCGAAGAGAGTCGAAGAGCTCGCGGCCGGCGCGAAGGGGGATCTCGACGCGCTCGTCGCCGCGCTCAAGGAACTGCGCGATGCGATCGCCAAGGGGGGCGCGGCGGATGAGGAGCAGGAGCGGAAGATCGGCGAACGTCAGCGCGCCGTCGGCGAGCTGATGCGAGGCGTGGGCGAATCGCAGGAGAAGCTCATCGCGCGGCTTCGCGAGATCCTGAACGAGAAGCAGTGGAAGAAGCTGCAGGTCGTCGGCCGTCCCGATCCCCTGCGGCCGATGCGCGAGGGGTTCAGCCGCATGGTGCTTCGGGCGAAGGAGGACGCCGACGCGGATCCCGCGGAGATGTTCGTCGAGCAGATGAAGCGCATGTCGAAGCCGCTGGGCCTGTCCGAGAAGGACGCGCAGGAGGAGGCCGAGCGCATCGTCAAGATCTTCGACGAGGCGGTGGACGACGAGAAATTCGAGGAGAAGGCGGACGAGTACGTGCGCTGCGCCTTCGACGAGGGGAAGGTCGGCGAGGCCGCGAAGAAGATGGGGCCTCCGCCAGGCGAGACGAACCGCCGTCTCGGCCAGGTCCTGCTGGAGAAGCGAACGATCGCCGCGCTCAAGCTCCGCCTCGAGGGGATGAAATAAACTCCGGCCTTCCCATGGCCGAACAACAATGGCGCGCTGGTAGTCTTGCAGCCGCCGCAGTAAGTTATTCAAACCATGTTCCTCGCCGTCGCACTCGCGGCCACCCTGCTCCAGGACTCCGAAGCCGACTTCAAGGCCTGGCTTGACCAGAAGCGCGCAACCGCACGGACGCGACTCGAGGAACGACTGCGCGACCTCGCGGAAGAAGCGAAGGCCGCACAGGCAAAAACCGAGGACCTTCGCAAGCGGCTCGCGGGAAAGCGCCTCACGATGACGCCGCGCACGGGCAAACCCTACGAAGCCGCGGCCATCCTCGAATACACGCTCACCGATGTCGAAATCGAGTCCGGCGGTCAAAAGTCGCGCCTGCCGTGGGATACGCTGCAGCCCGCCACACTCGTCGCCGCGGCCGACATCCTCTTCGAATCCGACCAGGCGACTCGGCAGTTCGACCGCGGCCGCTTCCTCATCGCGCGACGCCTCCATGTACAGGCGAAGGAGGCATTCCTCCACGCGCTCAAGCTCGACGAAAACCTCCAGTTCCGCGTCGAGGACATCCTCAAGCTGCTCGATCGCGCGATCGCCGGCGGCGGGTCCTTCCACGGCGCGATGAAACGCGTCGGGACCGACGGCGTCGAGCTCACCTACGACTTCAAGAACGAAGAACAGCTGCTCGACTTCGACGGCGACATGACCGTCGAGGAAGGCAAGGGCATCCTGACCGACGGCGAGGAACGCGCGGTCGCCTACACGAAGACCGAGTTCGCCCGCGAGGTCGACGTCACGATGCACGTCGCCATCGACACGAAGCTCACGGTAGAACTCTTCGCCAAGGATCACGACGCCTGGCAGGTGGTGCTCGGCACGGACGAGATCTCACTCCGCCGTCGGTCGAAGGGCGGCACCCCCTGGGAAGGGGGCAAGGAAATCACCACGGCGGGCGAGGTCGCGCTGAAAAAGGACGCCACGCACGAGGTCCGCATCGTCATCAGCGAGAAGACGGCGCGCGTGCTGCTCGACGGCAAGGAAATCATCAAGCACGCCGAGGGCGGCGCCGGTTCGGGCACGGTCCTGTTCCGCATCAAGGGTCGGGCAACTTTCACGTCGCCCCTCGTGATCCGCGGCATGGTCGACCCGCACCAGATCGAGAAGCAGCTCGCGGCAATGGACGTCCAGCTCCGGCGCGCCGTGGATCCCGACATCGAAGTCGCCGCCCTCTCGCGCGACGAACGCCTCGCGCGCTACATGACGGGCGACCGCGAGGACGTGGGCACTCTCGCCGATCACCCCTTCTACCTCAAGCACATCCTCAAGGACCTGAATCGGTACGACGAGGCGAAGGGGAAGCTGCGCGACGTCCTCAATGACGAGCGCGGCGCGAAGCCGAAGGAGCTGGCGAAGGAGCTCGACGAGCTGATCGCGAAGTACCCCGGAGTCCCGTCGCTCCGCTACCTGCGCGCGCGGCTGCACTTCAGCAAGCACGACGTGTGGTCGGCGGAAAAGGAACTGCGCAAGGCCCTCGAGATCTTCCCCGATTACACCGAGGCGCTGATCCTCCTGGCGCAGGCGCTCGGCCGGAAGGGGGACTGCGCGGGGGGCCTGAAAGCGTCCACGCGGGCGATCGAGGGGATGCCGGACCGCGCCGACGCGTACGTCGAGCGGGCGACCAACGGCTATGCGATGGATCCATCGAAGGTCGCGCAGTGGATCGAAGACCTGCGGATCGCCAAGGCGCTGAAGCCGATGCATGCGCTGGCGGGGACGTACCTGCGCGCGCTCCGCTATCTCGGCCGGGGGCCGCGCGACCTGGGGTGCCAGTACGAGTTCGAGTCGAAGCACTACCGCGTGACGTCCGACGTGAGCCTCGAGGCCACGAAGGAGTACGCGGCGCACCTCGAAGCCGCGTGGGAGTTTTATGCCGAGTCGTTCAAGTCGTTCTGGAAGGAGAAGCCGTACCGGAAGCCGCGCGTGGCCATCTTCCGCACGCGCGAGAATTACCTGACGTACGACGAGATCCTGTCGGACTTCCCCTCGAGCGACACGGCCGGCCATTTCCACCCCCGCTACAACGAGCTGACGCTGTGGGAGCAGGGGGACATGGAGGAGACGCGCCACACGCTTCGGCACGAGGCGTTCCACCATTTCATCTCGGTGATCGTCGAGGCCGACGCGCCGTACTGGTACAACGAGGGGATCGCCGAATACATGGCGACCGTCAAGGTGAAGGACGGCAAGGTCGCGGAGAAGGGGCTGGTGCTGCCGTACTCGCAGATCGCCACCAAGATGATGCTGGACATCGGCATGACGATCCCCTTCGAGGACATCATGTGCCAGTCGCCGAGCGAGTTTTACAGCGGTCCGAAGGCGCTCAAGTACGCGCAGGTGTGGTCGATGGTCCACTTCTTCTACGAGTTCGAGAAGGGCAGGTACAAGCCGCTGATCGAGCGGTACCTGCGCGAGATCGAAGCGGGGCGGTCGATCCAGGAGTGCTTCGACGCGTGCTTCAAGGACGACTGGAAGAAGCTGCAGAAGGAGTGGGAGGGGCACGTTCGGGGGCTGAAGTAAAGCCCGGCGAAGCTGCTCACCCTTCCACGATCCTTTTTAACGCAGAGAGCGCGGAGCAACCGCGGAGTGGCTTTGGGCGCGGAGGTGCGATGGATGGGGAACTATCCAACCTCCGGCATCGTTCCGCTTACACAAGGACGCGGATCAATGCTGTCAGATGTGGGCAGGTGAAGATCCCCCACCCCTATAACTCTGCGCCCAAAACCACTCTGCGACAACTCTGCGGACTCTGCGTTTAATATTCTCCGCGGTCTCGCCCGGATCAGCGGAAATTCGTCCAGGCGAAGGCGCCGAGCGACCCGACGAGCGTCATCCACGCGAAGTAGCGGTTGTGCTTGCGCGAATCCGGACGGTACGCGAAATAGAAGGCGGTCGCGATGAGCGCCGCGGTCACGCCATAGAGCGGCCACCGCAGCCACGCGAACGCCGCCGCCGCCCCCGCGCTCCCCAGACCGAGGAGCGTCGCGATCGACGTCGCGGATCAGCAGAGGCCCGTGAGGACGATCGCGCCGGCGCTGGATGCCGCCGTGCCCGCGGTCTCGTTTACGCTAACACTTTTCATATTTCCAATTCCGCGACTTCCCTTTCGCCAGCCACTCGCTCGCGGTCGCGATCCGCCGTTCGCGCGTGGCCTCCTGCTTCGCCTCGACGATCCATTCTACGTATTCGCGCTTGTGGCTGGGCGGGAATCCTTCAAATGTCGCGAGCGCCTTCGGGTTCCCCTTGAGCACCTTGGCGAACGAGGGCGGCACCTTCACGGCGGGCTTCGGCTTGCCGGCTGCCGCACGCTTCGTCGGTCCCTCGTCGTTGAGTTTCGCGGCCCGCTTCACGTACTCGACCATGAACTTCTCCGGCGGAAGCTGGTCCACATCGGCGATCTTTCCGCCGCTCATCATGGCGTCGCCCTTGAAGATCTTGCGTGGGTCGGCCATCTCCTTGTGGCGCCAGAACCCCCACGCGACGTGGGCCTTGAACGCGGCCATCCCGCCCATGAGCCCCTTGAACTCGAACGAAGGGACGCCCCACTTGAGCCGCTCCTCGAGGTCGGGGCAACCCTTGTGGAACGCGACGCGCACCTTTTTCAGGATCGGCTGCGCGAAAGCCGCGGCCTTCGCAATGTAGGCGTCCACCGCCGGCGATGCGTTTCTCATGTTGCGTCATTCTGCCCGGCGGCCGGACGAATTCAAGCGGGATCGACTCGCAGGTCGCGTCAATCCATGCTGGACACGACCGGCTCCTCGCGCACGAAGACGTACACGTAATCCCGCGGCTTCGGGCCCGCGCGGGAGAAGAGCTTGTGCTCGGGGAGCCTCCGCTCCAACGTGATGGCAGCGTGCCGCATAGGCTTGCCGGGCCGGCGCACGACGACGCGAACGGTTTCGTTCTTTCTCTCGGCGAGCTGCGCGTCGACGTCCTGCCAGCTCCGCACGACCACTCCGTTGACCGTGAGCGGAACGTCGTTCGGGCGCTGCCAGCCGTCGCGCACGAGCAGGCGCTCTTCGATCAGGGGCAGCGGCGACTCTGTCGTCGCCATCGGCGCCGGGACAGGGACCGGGGCCGGGAGCGAATGAACCACGGGCGGTATGTCCACGCCGCGTACGCTCGCGGCAATCTGGTCGCACCTTACGCGCGCGTAGAACAACGTGAACAGCGACAGGCCGAACGCGGTGAACGCGACGAGGTTTTTCATGACGTCACTCCTGTCAAAGGGACCGGTTCGACGACGTCGCGATGCGCGAGCCATTCGCCGACGACGAGGCTCGCCACAAGGCTGAGCCAGAGCGAAGCCACATAGTTCGCGTCGTCGGCCATCGCGACGAAGTAAAAGCCGGTCTGAATGATCCGGAAGAAGATCGCGGACAGCGCCAGTGCGTAGGATCGCAGCATCCAGCGACGATGCTCGTCGAGACGGCGCGTCATCGCGGCGCGGACGCCGATCCACGTCGCCGCAAACCAGAGAAGCGTGAGGAGCAAGAAGCCGCTCTGTCCGGCGAGCCCGCCCTTTGCGAAGAAGGAGAGGACGAATCCGGACGGTCCCGCCCATCCGAGAACGGCGAGCGCGTAGACCTTGCCGACGGAACGGTGCAGCCGGCGCGTTCCCACCCACAGCGCGATCGGTCCGGCGACCAGACACACCAGGCCGCCCGAGATGTGCGTGTAGAAACTGGCGCGCCAGAGGGCGTCGGTGCCGAGACTTCCCTTCTCCGCGATGAATGCGAAGTTCGGGCTCATCGAGAAGTACGGCACGGTGTTCGCGACGATGAGCGCCGTGAATCCGATGACGACGGCCCAAGCCACACGTTGCATGGCTTGTGATTAAGCAAAGGCCATACCACGCGAGAATCGCCGGAATCGCCGCCCTGCCGTATCAGGCTGGATACATGTCCCATGCGTTTGTATCCTGACGCGCGGGGCAAGCGGACAGGGAGGAAATTCATGCGCGTTCTGTCGCTCGCCCTCATCCCGCTGCTGGCGGCCTGCGCTTCGCCGGGAACGCGCGATCGCGCGATGCTCGAAGTCCCCGCCGGGGAGTTCGAGATGGGCGACCGGACGATCTTCCTGCCGACGTTCTGCATCGACGTCGAACCCGGCGCCACCGCGGCCGATCTCGCGCCCGCCGACGAGTTCCACCTCGCGAAAGCCGCGAAGTACGGCTTGCCCCCGCGCGAAGGAACGCGCTACGTGCGCGTGCCGAAGCCACGCCCCGTGCAGGGCGTCAAATGGCGCAGCAACTTCTGGGAGGCCGTCGAAGAGGCGCGCCGCCGCAACTGCCTTCTCTTCGTCACGCTGCACTGGGACGGCTGAGGGAACTGCGACCGCTTCCGTGCGAAGATCGTCGATCAGCCGAAGTTCGTCACGTTCGTGAACGAAAACGTCGTTCCCGTCGTCGGCGTGCTCAATCACGCGGAGATGAAGCCGCACGCGTCGCTGCCCGATGGGCGTTGCTGGCTCTACCCGACGCTCACGTGCGAGCAGCATCGCATCAACTTCCTCTGGGCGCTCGACGCGATGCTGTGGTTCCCGATGTCGCCCGGCCACGCGATCCTGACGCCGAAGGTCGGCGCCGCACCGTCCCGCGACGAATTCGTCCTCGTCGGCGACGACACACTTCCCAACGAGGGGACCGTCGACTACTGGATTGAGCTGTTCCGGGAACTGCAGATGAAACTGGGCACGGCGATGACGCACTCGGAGTACGCGCGACAGCGTGATGCGTTCAAGCAGGCCAGCGAGCCAGAACTGCGCCGCATCGCGGACGACCGGGCCGCCGCGTTCCGCGAAGACGCGAAGATCGCCGTCGAAGGGGAATCCGACGCGGTCGTGGGAAACAGGGTCGACGAGATGATGCGCGAGGGTCAGTTCGGCCGCGCGCTGGAGATGGTGCGTCTCGCGAAGGGGACGCGCGCGCACCGGCAGCGGCTCTCGATCGAACGCGCCGCCTGGCACTGGCTGTCGCAAGCACGCATGAAGGTGATGGACAAGGACACCGCAGCTGCGGCGGAGCTCTACAAGAAGGTCGTCGACGACTTCGCCGGCACCGAAGCGGCGGAGGTTGCGCGGAAGGAGATGTCGCAATGAGGGCGGGCACGCTGCTGCTTCTGCTGTGCGGATGCGCCACGGCATCGCGTCCGGTCGCAATCGGGCCCGTGCGCGCGATCGACGGCATGCCGGTCGTTCACGTTCCGGCGGGAGAGTTCAAGGCGGGGGACGCGCAGGGATTTCGCGACGAGCCCAAACCGCACGTGGAGTCGACGGGCGAGTACTGGATCGACACGTACGAGGTGTCGAACGAACAATTCGCACGCTTCCTGAATGCACAGAAGGGCGACGTGGCCAAGTTCGTAGACCCGACCGTGCGCGGCCTCGTGCGCGACGGCGCGACGTGGCGGGCGGAGGCGGGTCGTGAGCGTCATCCCGTGACGACGGCGACGTGGTACGGCGCCGAGGCGTACGCGACGTGGGTGGGCGGACGCATTCCGACCGACGGCGAATGGGAGAAGGCGGCGCGCGGGACCGACGGTCGCACGTATCCATGGGGCGAGGAGCCTCCGGACGCGCAGAGATGCAACTATCACGCCACCGGCCTCAATGACGCTGCGCCGGTCGGCAGCTTTCCGCGCGGCGCCTCACCGTACGGCGCGATGGACATGGCGGGAAACGTCTACGAGCGCGTCATTGGCCGGCGGGGCCCCGGCAGCATCCGCTCCGGCGCGTGGGTCTGCCCGATGGGATGGCAGATGCGCGCGTCGGACCGCTGCGGCTACGCGCTCAACTCCGGCAACGCGAGCGTCGGGTTCCGGTGCGTGATGGACAAGGCCCCTTAACAGCCCCTGAAGAGCATCGCAGCGGCCGCAGCCCGCAGCAATTCGCGCACCTGCTTGCCGGCGCTCTGGGAGGAAGCAGTATGCCAGGCGTTCAGCTGCTTTAGCGCGGCGAGACGGACCGGATCACGCTCTGCATCCTGGAGCTTCTGGAATCGTGCCGCCAGCGCCGCGTGCCCTGCCTTTGCCTGCTCCGAATCGCTGGTGCGCGAGAATTCGAGGAACGGAATCAGAAATTCCGGCGACCAGTAGCCGCCGAGTTGCGAAACCGTGCTTCCGCCCGGAACCGCAACGAACATCTTCACATTTCGGCCGCCGAATCCTAGCGGTGACGCGTCGACCTCCTCTTTCGTGAACGAGTCTCGAAGGTCGATCTGGCCGCGCCCGTCGTAGTCAACCCACACGAGCACGAAGTGGTTCTTCAGGAGGTCCTTCACCCGCTTGTCCGCGAACGAAATCGTCCGCAGCTTGTGGGCGGCCATTCAGGTCGGTCCGCGGACCGGACCCGGCGACAACAGGACGAGCAGTCGCTTGTTCTCGCGCTCGGCCTTGCTCATCGCGGCGTCGAGGTCGACGTACCAGTTGAGGCTCGTGATCCGCTGGATGGCGCTTTTCAGTCGTTCGCGCACGTCGGGATCGGTTTCTGCGGCGGCGAGCTTTTCGAGAGCCGGAACGCCGGCATCGCCGAGGGCGACGAGCGCGGTCTCCGCGCTATCGCGGGTTTCGATGCTGGCGTCGCGCAGTTTTTCAACGAGGGGCGCCAGGGGATCGTCCTGCATCGTGAGGGCGGCCATGATGAGGGCGTTGAGGGCGAGTGTGAGTTTCATACGGGGTTCCTCCGCACGTGCCTGTAGCAATCGGGATGCCGCACGTATTCGTGCGATTTCGAGGGGTGGGCGTATCGATTCGGATGCACGCAGGAGAGACGACCGGACACCCCCTCACTTCGATGAAATCGATAAGGGCGTTTCGCGGAAGGCACACCGCACCGTCGGAACGGGCCGCCAAGACGCCGAGTCCGCCAAGGGGGTCTAGAAAAGACCGGCGAATCTCTGTCGGTCCGCACGCGGAACGGATTAACACCGAGGAAGACGAGGAAGCAGAGAGAACTATGGGGGGGCTCTCACGCACACCGAAGGTCTACCGGATATCTCGGGCGGCTTGCCGCATCAGTCCCTGGACGTGACTTTCTTCGCAAGAAAGCAAGAATCTGAATGTGAGCATCGCAGGGGTTCATCCCGACAGCGATTCGATCGCGCGGATGTCGTCGTCGCTCAGCGTCAGCGCTGAGCAGGCGAGGTCCTCTTTCATGTGCAGGGTGTCCGTGGTTCCGGTGAGCGGCAGCATGCCGATTTGCTGGCTGAACCGGAACACGAGCTGTGCCGGCGTGGCGGCGAGCCGCGTCGCCAATGCGGCGATCCGGGGATGGTGGAGGACCTCCGGATTGGCGGTCAGCAGGGAGAAGCCCTGGTAGCGGATGTTCCGCGCTTTGCAGAAGGAGCGGACCGCGCGATCCCATCCCGCGCGGGCGAAGCAGCGGTTCTGGACGAATGCAGGCGATTCCGTTCCGCCGGCGCAGAGCTGTTCGAGGTGGCGCAGGGATACGTTGCTCACGCCGAGGAGTCGCGCACGGCCGGCGTCGCGCAGCGCGACCATCGCGGTCCACGCCTCCGCGTCGTCGTTGCTCCAGCCGTGTCCGCTCGCGGGGCCGTGCAGGACGTAGGAGTCGACGTACTCGACCCCGAGGTGCTGGAGGGAGCTGTCCATCGACTGGCGCACCTGCGTGGCGATGTCGGCGGACGGGTCGTAGGGGAGGCGATGATCCTGGCCCCCCTGATACGTGAACTTCGTCTGGAGGAAGACGTCCTGTCGCGTCAACGTGGCGTCGCGGAATGCGGCTTGGAGCGCCTGGCCGACGCCCGCTTCGAGGTAGTGGCGCCGCTGATTGGCGGTGTCGATCCCGCGGAAGCCGGCGGCGAGCGCGTTTTCGACGAGGGCCTGCGTGTGATCCTCTTTCCACGCGGTGCCGTAGAGGAAATCGGGGATGGGAGCGGTGCGGTCTTTAATCGGGTTCGTCATTGTCAGTCAGCGTACAGATCGGGGAACGACTCCGGCAAGCTTGTCGTAGCGCGAGGTCGCGATTCCCGCAACTCGCGATTGCTCCGTGGGCTTATCTTGATTTGCCCGCCTTGATCGGTAGAATGACCAGCCGTTTCACTGTCTAGGCTGCGCGCGGCGCGGCCGAACGCCTCTTCGCTGGGGTGTAGTGTAACGGTAGCACTGCAGACTCTGGATCTGCTTGTCTAGGTTCAAATCCTAGCACCCCAGCCACTCGACCGGCCCGCTTGCATGGGCTGGCCTAAGACGAAGGCCACTTCGGCGGACGCTTCGCGATGAACGCCGCGATCCCCTCTCCCGCCTCCGCCCCCTTCGCCCCTTCCTCCATCGCCGACTGCTCGGCGGCCCACGCCTCCGTAAGCGACGCGTCCGCGTGCCACTGCAGCAGCGCACGATTGCGCGCCACTGCTCGCGGTCCCTGAAGCTCGAGGCGTGCGACGATTTCGCCGATCGCGCGATCGACGTCCTCCACGACGCGATGCAGCAATCCTAACGCCACCGCCTCGCGCGCATCGATGTCGGGATCCTCGAGCACGATTCGCTGTGCCTGGGTCAGTCCCACCAGCCGGGGCAGGCGCCACGACAGGCCCCCGTCCATCGAAAGGCCGGCGCGCCCGTAGCCAAGACGGAACCGCGCCGCAGGGGTCCCGAGGCGGATGTCGCCCGCCGCCGCGATCGCGAACCCTCCCCCCGCCGCCACGGCCCCCACCCCCGTCCCCACCGCACACCGCCGCCCCTCAATCCACTCCACCACCAAGCCCAAC
>CAYXVY010000283.1:0-4062 GCA_964468745.1 uncultured Planctomycetales bacterium
CGCGCGCTCCCCGACGCGCGGCTATTCTATTCGGGCGCGAGCGCCAGCGAGCGCTCGCCGATCCAGTCTGCCGTCGCGCAGCGCGGCGCCTGGCGCCGCGCGGTTCTCTCTCTTCTCGGCCTCTTCAGTAATCCAGCGATCTTCTTTTTCGAGGTTCCGGCTTCCCCTTTTCTTTCTCGCCTTCTGTTCCTCGCGCAAGCGTCGGGATCGACGCGCGCACGCTTGGTCGTCTGACGTGAGTCGCCGCGCGCTGACGCGGTAGGCTCTCCGACAGCCCGCGCCAACTTTCTCTTCTATTCGTCTTCTCGCGTCGGCAGCATGACTCCTGTGTCGGCATCGACTTTCTGCGTCACACCTTCGACCCAACGGCTCTTGCGCAAGTTGCCGGGACCCGACACCATACCGATTGGCATCTCGCTGGTCGGTGAACGCGGAGTCGGCAAGCTTGCACTCGCGCACCACCTTCATGACCAGCGACGATCAGAGGGACCGCTTGTCGTCTGGGATGGCAAGGCCCCGGAGAAGATCACCGTCTGGGAAGCTGGGCGCGATCGCCGGACGGAGGTTCACGGCCTGCCGCCCACGGATGACCGGACGTGGATGTATCAAGCGCTGCAAGCGGCGCATGGCGGCACCCTCATCGTCACCCACGTAGAGGACGCCCCCGGACATGAGCTGAACATTCTTGGCGACTACTTGGATCACCACGAAATCAGCGCGAACCCCTTCGGCGGACGCAGACTGCGGATCAACGTGTGGGTCATCGCGACGGGACGTGTGTCGCTGCCGACGCTCGTGCCACATTGCCTGATCCCCGGCGCTATTGCCTACGGACTAGTTGGGCCGTTCGAAGTGCTGCCGCTAAATTGTCGTAGAGGGGAAATCTTCCCCCTCCTGAAGCACCTGCTCGGTGTGGCCGCGCTCGAGAGCGGTGTATCAGTGCCGCAGTTGCACTCGTGCGCAGGGCGCACGCTCGCACGTTGCGAATGGCCTCGCAATATGCACGACGTTGCCGCCGTCGCGCGAGGTCTGCTCGAACACGCCTCCCACGGGGTCTTGCACGACGCCCACATCTTGAAAGTGATGGAGGCGGTTTGCCGCCAGTCGTAGGTCAGTCCCTCCTGACGAACGATCGAAGCTCCCCGGCAAATCATGACCACACGCGGCGTTCGCGAGATGTGCATGATTTTCGAACATTCGGAGCGTCTATTCGTTGAGATACGAGGACTGCGGATCTCTGGTGGTGGCTGGCGACCGCGGCGGGAGCGGGAGGACTCCCCCGAACGTGTGCCTTGCGATCAGGGTGTGGGACATTCGAGAGGAAGAACGAAGGGATCGGAATCTCTGCGCTCACCAGCGATGAGGATCGGACGCAATATGTCCGGGGGCGGCTCTGAATTCGCCAGAGGGTCGCCGCCGCGCCAATGAAAAGGCCTGAGCCGAACGGAGTCGAAGTAGCGTTCTTCTCCAGCCCGGCCCAGGCGCATTGCAGATCCGCTTGATGCAACGCGCTTGAAATCCGCGCGCGTCGCCGCCTCGTCCGCCCCCTTCCCTTATACAGCGATGATACGGGCGCACACCGTCGGGATGTTCCCGAATGACGCCGTCTTAACACTGATTTCTTCTGGCCGCTCCGAAACACGGCCGCGCGCGTGCCGCCACGCCGCGATTTCCGATTCCGTGTGTCGTATTACGACACAGGCATAGTGTAGGGTGCCGCATATGTCGATTGCGGCATTGCCTCTCTACTCCCGTGGTCATGACGCCGACGTTCCAATTCGAGCGGTGACCCCTGCTGATGCGGCTCGGCGCCGCGCGACGCCGCGCGAGCGTCACGGCGTGCCGGAAGGATGATTCGCGAGCCTTGCGTGTGCCTCGCTGCCATCGGCGGCGGTAGGCGTCACGCCGGGCCAGGGTTGCTGAGCCGAACGGTCACGAGGTAGCGCTCACAAGCCGTTCCGGTCCAGGCGCATTGCAGAACGACGGTTGGGGGACGGAGATACTCCGTCCGCGTCCGTCCGTGCGGCCCAGTCCCTCCCTGCCCCGGCTCCGAAATCGCACTTGGAACGCATTGGGGGAGGAATCGCATGCTGGGCTTCTCACAGCCCGAGGATCTGGCGCGCTTCGAGCGGGTCTATGACCACGCGCAGGGGCAGACCGCCGGCTGGTCCTTCCGTATGGGGGTGACGCCGGATCTCGGGTTCGATTCCATTCAGGACATCTTCCTGTCCGTCCTTCGCGGCTACACGCACCTGCCGGGTGCCTCTACGCTTCTCAAACACGCGCGAAACGGACTGCGGAAGGCGCGCCGCGACGCGCGTAGACGTGAACCGCTCGCCCACGCGGCCACGGTCGAGGCGCCGAATGCCGAACCGTGGAGGAGGATGGAGCAGACGGAACTCCGCCGCGCCATCCGAAGGGTCATCGCGACGCTGACCGGGGATGATCGAGCGCTCGTCACGACGTTTCTCGCGACGCGGTCGCTGCGCCAGACGGCACGACGGATGGGTTGGAGTTTGTGCGCCGTGCAGAAAAAGCTGTGTGCTCTGAGGCCCCGTTTCAGCCCTCCAAATGGGCTGTAGGAGCCGCTCACGAATTTGACATCACTTTTCAGAGGTCAATCGCCTTTGAGATGACCTCATCCGGGTAGAGGACATGCGAGATCAGGAACTCGGTTGGAGCAAGCGGCGGAGCCGCGTTCGCGTTGCGGGACATCTGCAGGCGATCACTCCGCGCGCCAATGGGAAGG
Source organism: uncultured Planctomycetales bacterium (assembly GCA_964468745.1). Classification (GTDB taxonomy): domain Bacteria; phylum Planctomycetota; class MHYJ01; order MHYJ01; family JACPRB01; genus JACPRB01. The sequence goes on from CAYXVY010000283.1 coordinate 2,750, forward strand.
GAAACCGATGAAGCATCGAGACGGACCGACGCCGCGACGCGGCCTCCTGATCGTCGCGGCAGGAATGGCTTCCCTCGTCGCGTGCGTCGCGACGCTGGCGGTGGCACTCATGGGCGACGCTCCCGCCGGGGTCGCCATCGACACGCGACGGCGCGCGATGGATCTCCTCGACGCAGGGCTCGTACGCGAAGCCCGCGCGATCTGGTCCGACCAGTTGAAGCGCGACCCGAAGAACGTGCAGGCGCTTCGCGGCATGGCCCTTGCCGCCCGTGAAGAGGCCGACGATGAAGCGGCGGCGATGTGGCTCCAGCGCCTCGTCGCCATCGCGAAGGACGATCGGCCCGCGTGGCGCAGCCTCGGTTTTGCTCTCTTCCGTCTCGGGCGCGCGCATGAGTCGCTCGCCGCTGCGCAGACGGCGATGTCGCTCGTTCCGAAGGGCGAGACCGATCACACGCTGGCGGAGCTGTGCGCCCGGATCGCAATGATGCCGGCGAATCCGCACGACGACGCGCTGGCGGGCGCTCTTGCGCCCCGTCGCGGGGTGCCGCGCGACTTCGACGGCTCCTCGAGGCCGTTCGTGCCCCGGCCCGAGCCGCCCGATCTCATGAAGCTCGTTCGACAGAAGAACCCGAACTGCCGCGATTAACAAAGGAGATTTGGAATGGATGACGTCAGAGGCGAACTCCTGGCGCTTCGGCGCCGGGTCAGACTCCAGGCCATTGCCGGCGTGGGCACGATCGCGATTTTCTGCATGGCCCTGGGTGGGGCCGAGGCCACGGCGAGAATCCTTGCCGAAAGCGACGCCTACGCCGTGAAAACGAAAAACTCGAGTGGCGCGCTCACCGTGCGCTGGATTGCGACCTCGGAAGTGGACACGGCGCGCCTGAAGGTGCGCGACGCGAATATCGAATTGTTCCCGCAATCGACGCTGCCGGGCACGTCGGCGGCCGGGGCGATCGCTTGGAGTAGCAGCGATTCCAAGTTCAAGGTCTTTAACGGCACGAGCTGGGTCGAGCCGGGCGGCGGATCGAGCATCACCCGCATCGTCGTCGACAAGCCGAGTGACGAGAGCGTCACGAGTTCGACGACCTTCCAGGCCGACGACCATCTCACGTTCGCCGTCGGCGCCTCGGAGACGTGGGAGGCGGATCTGTGGCTCAATGCCTCGGCGGGATCCGGCACAGCCGACATCAAGTACCGCTTCAACGCTCCGGCGGGCGCCACGGTGAAGTACTGGGTCGTCGGTTCAGACACCGGGACCAATCCCACCAACAACGTCGGCTGCTTCTATGCGACCGGCATCGGCGGCACCG
>CAYXVY010000284.1:0-4903 GCA_964468745.1 uncultured Planctomycetales bacterium
TCCTGCTCGGCGGCCTCCGCGTTTTTTCGGTCTGCGCGCTCTCAGTCCAGCTTCAACTCCTGGTACCTCGCGGCGCGATCCAGCACCGTTCCCCACACGCGGTCGGACCCCTGGTGCCGGGACGGCCCGAACTTGAGCACCGTCCCAAGTCCCGGATCGAGGCTGTCGATGTGCTCGAGAGCGTCGATGAGCCGCTCCGTGTCGAGCTGCCAGCCCGCGCGCCGCACCCCCTCGACGAGCGCCGCGGCCGCCGCGTATCCCTCGAGCGTCACGAAGCTCGGGCTCTCGCTCGGAAAGTAGCGCTTGAGATGCTCGCGGAAGCGAAGCACACCCGTCGCGTTCGACTCCACGTGCGGGACGACCTGCGTCACGATCACACCCTCCGCGAGCTCGACGCCGTAATTGTTGATGAACTCGTCCGCCAGCGGCCGGCTCCCGACGAACGACACGTTTGCGCAGACCGCACTCACGCCCGCCTTGCGCAGCTCCGCGATGTACTTCGCCGCCGGCAGATACGTCGCCACCATGATGATGGCGCGCACCTGACCGCGTCGATCGAGCGTCTGCTTCACGGCCTCCTCGACGCGCCCCGTGTTGCGATCGTACCGGACGCGCGCGATGTCCTTCGCGTCGATACCCGCACGTTGACGCAACGTCCTCGCGACACCGTCAAAGCCGGAATCGCCGTACGCATCGTTCTGCGCGAAGACCATGATCGAGGCCGGCGGAAACTTGAGCACGTCGAGGAAGTACCCCGCCATCGCGGACGTCTCCTGCTCGTAGCTCGCACGGTAGTTGAAGACATACCGGTCGGGCGGATCCCGCCGCAGCAACCCCGCACCCGTGAAGGCGCCAAACATCAGAAATCGGTTCTTCACGGCGAAAGGCACCGTCACGGCCGCAGTCGGCGTGCCGATGTTGCCGATCATGGCGAACACGCCGTCGCTTTCGAGAAACCGTGTGACGTTTCCCTGCGCGCGCTCCGGCTCGTATCCGTCGTCGAGCACGAACAGCTCCAACGCGCGGCCGTGGACGCCGCCAAGCTCCTCGTTCGCGTAACGGAAGTACGTGTCGATCCCGAGCTTCATTTCCCGTCCGAGTTCCTTCGCGGGACCGGAAAACGCTCCGCTCATGCCGAATCGGATCTTTGCGTCCGCGACGCCCCGGAACGACCACGGCGGGCGAGACTTCGTGCCACCGCGAGTGGCCAGCCACCACGTGCCTCCTCCGACGAGGATCGCGATCGCGGCGATAAGGACCGGCAGCGCGCGACGGCGCGCCGCAGGCATTTTGATCGTGAGCGAGGTGCGCGGGATCGTGACCGGCGTTGCCGTCGTCGTCGGGGGCTCCATCCCGCACGCGCGGTACGTTGCGATCAGCATCTCTCCGACACTCTGGTAGCGGTCCGCCGTTTCACGCTGCATCGCCGTGCGCACGACTTCATCGAGCGCGCGGGGCGCGGACACCTTGTCCCAGTCGATCGCTACCGGGATTCCCGCCATCTGCATCTGCAGGATCGACTCCATCGTCTTGCCGCGGTACGGCGGCTGTCCGCAGATCATGAAGTAGAGGACCGCGCCGAGGGCGTAGATATCGCACCGCTCGTCAACCGACGATGCGTCGCGCAGCTGCTCGGGCGCGAGGTAGCCGGGCGTGCCGACGGCGGCGTTTGCCATCGTCAGGCGCGTCGCGTCCTCGTCGAGGCCGCGCGCGATGCCGAAGTCGAGAACCTTGACCACGCGGCGTCCGCCCGCCATCTCCGCGATCACAATGTTGTCGGGCTTGAGATCGCGGTGCACGAGGCGCATCTGGTGCGCCGCGCCGACCGCGCCGCAGATCTGTGCAAAGCCGTCGAGGAGCGCATCGAGCGGGAGTCCCTGGTCGGGCGGAACCGCCTGCCGCAGCGTCTGCCCTTTCAGGTACTCCATGACGATGTAGCGCAGGCCTGAGGCGGCGACGCCCGAGTCGAGGATGCCGACGATATTCGGGTGATTCAGCTGGCCGAGGAGCCGGGCTTCGCGTTGGAATCGCTTGAGCGCGTCCTCCTCCGCGACCATCAGCGGGCTGAGGATCTTGATCGCGACGCTGCGACCGAGATTGATCTGCGTGGCTTCGTAAACCGCGCCCATGCCGCCCCGGCCGATGCGGCGCTCGATCTTGTAAAGGTCCTTCAGCGTGATGCCGATCAGCGGGTCGGGAGGGGTGAAGAGTTCAGCGTCGGCCATGATGCGTGGACGGATTGTAGCACCGCCCCCGATCGGCATCGGGATCGGGATTGGCCTCTAGGCGTGAAGTTCGAGCAGCGCCTTGAATACGGGCGCCGGCACGTACTTGCGCACGACCTTCTTCCAGCCGCGCGGTCCGACGAGTCCCCGCACGAAGCTGGACGAGACTTCTGCGAGCTCGCGCGGCGGAAACAGGAAGACCGTCGTGATGCGCCCGTTCAGATCGCCGTTCACGTTGCGCATCGTCGCTTCGAATGCGTAGTCCGTCGCGTTGCGGATCCCGCGAAGAACGTACTGCGCCCCCGCTGCGTGCGCGTATTCGATGAGGAATCGATGGCTGAAGTGGTCGATGCGCACGTTGCGGACGCCGCGCGTCGCGTCGCGAAGGAAGCCGAGGCGCGCTTCGAGCGGGAACGTCTCCCGCTTGTCCGGATTCTCGCCGATGGCGACGACGAGGCGGTCGAAGAGCCGCGCGCCCTCGCGAATCATCCAGAGATGTCCGTTCGTAACGGGGTCAAAGCTGCCTGCGTAGACGGCGATGCGTAGCACGGGCTCATGGTAGCAGACCGCGCCGCGCCTGGATTTCTCTAAATCTTTCCCCGGCTCGCCGGATTTCTTTCTATGCAGTTCCCGGCATCCACCGGCGGGGATCAGACGTTATACTCCTCATAATCTGATCGGGAGGAAAATCATGAAACGGTTTGCGCTCGGCGTTTTCGCGCTGTCGCTCGTCTGTGTGGCGGGCGGATGCGGGATGTTCAAGTCGAAGAAGTGGGTCCCCTGCGCCAGCACGCAGTGTTCGCTGTGCCAGGGAACCGGTTCGTACGCCTGTCAGGGCTGTACCGGGCAGGGCGCGCTGAAGTGTACGCAGTGCAATCCGTCCGCCCCCGGCAAGCAGCAGTGCGGCAACTGCAACAGCACCGGCGTCGCGACCGGCCAGAACTGCGGCCGCTGCGCTGCGACGGGGAATATCAAGTGCCCCACCTGCAACGGCTACGGCAAGAATCCGCAGGGACAGGGATGCTCGTCGTGCGGCGCCTCGGGCAAGACGCGCTGCAACGAGTGCACGGGCTCCGGCCGCATGGGCGCCGGCGGGCGCTGCGGCATGTGCAACGGCACGGGCTGGAAGCAGTGCGCCACCTGCCACGGTTCGCTCAAGGCGCAGTGCGCCCAGTGCACCGGCAAGGGCCGCATCAACCACGGCCAGTGGGTCGAAGAGCAGGACAAGTAGGAAGCCTTTGAAGCCGGCGTGCGCGGGGCAACTCGCGCACGCTGGCCGCTTCGACCGAGCGGACGCTACGATAGCGGTCCATGAAACGCGTCGTGATCGTCGGCGCCGGCATCGCGGGCCTCACCGCGGCGTATCGCCTGCGCGACAAGGCGGTCGTCACCGTGCTCGACGACCGCGACCGTCCCGGCGGCGTGATTGAGACGGTTCGTGAGAATGGATTCACCGTCGAAGGCGGGCCCGATTCCTTTCTCGCGTCGACGAAACCGTGGGCCGCGGAGCTCTGCAGCGAACTGGGGCTCGATGCACGCATCATCCGGCCGACCGGCCGGACAGTGCACGTCCTGTCGGAGCGGAAGCTCCATCCGCTGCCGGAAGGCTTCTTTCTCACCGTGCCTACGAAGATCGGCCCGCTGCTCAAGTCGCCGCTCTTCTCGCTGGCAGGCAAGATGCGCATGGGGCTCGACCTGGTCCTGCCGCGGGGTCCCGAGGTCGAGGATGAATCGATCGCCGATTTCGTGCGCCGCCGGCTCGGCCGCGAGGCGCTCGACAAAGTCGCGGACCCGCTCATGGCGGGGATCTACATGGCATCCGCGGAGCGGTTGAGTCTCCGCGCCACGTTTCCGCGATTCGCCGACATCGAGCGCGAGCACCGGAGCCTCATCAAGACCATGCGCAAGATTCCGCCCGGCGGTTCCGTGAGTCCGTTCCTTTCCCTGCGCGGCGGCATCGGCGAGCTGGTCTCGGCGCTCACAGGCGCGATGAAGGACGTGACGTTTCGGCGCCGCGCCCGCGTTCGCTCGATCGATGCGGGGTGGAAGGTGCGCACGGACGACGATACGCTCGACGCGGACGCCGTCATCCTTGCGGTGCCCGCCCGGGCCGTCGCTGAGATGACGCGCGCGTCAGTTCCCGCGCTCGCCGACGCCGCATCGAAATTCGAGGCGGTAGGCAGCACGACCGTTTCGCTCGGGTTCCGAGACGTGAAGCTACCGGAGGGGACAGGATTCGTGATTGCGCGCGGCGAGGGTCGAAAGATCCTCGCGTGCACGTGGAGTTCCCAGAAATTCGAGGACCGCGCGCCGGCCGGTCACGTCCTCGTGCGGTGTTTCCTGTCCGAGCGGCCGGACGATCCGGTGGCCATCGCCCGGAACGAGCTGCGCGAGATCCTCGGCATCACGGCCGAGCCCGTCCTCGCGCGCGCATTCTCGTGGCCCGGCGCAAATCCCGTCTACGAGGTCGGACATCACAAGCGCGTGCGCGACCTGGAGGCCACGCTCCCTCCCGGGCTGCATGTGACCGGCGCAGCCTTCCGCGGCATCGGACTGCCCGACTCGATTCACGACGCAACGCTCGTCGCAGAGCGCGTGAGCGGGCGCGCGTAGCGCCGATGGTACCCCGACCGCTACACTGCGCGCTTCTCTAACCTGTTGGGCCACAAGGGCGAAGT
>CAYXVY010000285.1:0-2857 GCA_964468745.1 uncultured Planctomycetales bacterium
TCGATCTACAAGGCCGGCCACCACACCACGATCCAACATCCGAGCTTCACGTTTGTCCTCGAGAAGGTTTCGCGCCAGTTCATCTGGAGCTTCCTCCACGCGCACCCGTACTACAACTCCGAGCAGGTCAGCCAGCGCTACGTGGAGGTGAAGAAGGAGAATTTCGTCACGCCGCCCATCGATGGCGCCGCGCGTGATCTCTACCTCGAGACGATCGGCCGGATGATGGAAGGCTACTTTGCGCTGATGGACGCGATCGCGCCCGACGTCGAGAAGGAGTATTTCAGGCTGTACCCGGGTCGACGAACGTCGCGCGACAAGTACAAAGACAAGATCCACAAGCGCGTCATGGAGGCCGCCCGCTACGTGCTGCCCGTCGCCACGCACGCGCACCTCTATCACACGGTCAACGGGGTCACGCTCCACCGGTATCACCGTCTCTGCCGGCAGTTCGACACGCCGACGGAGACGCGCCTCGTCGTCGAGAAGATGGTCGCGGAAGTGAACCGCGTCGATCCGCTGTTCTTCAAGTCGGTCGAGGACGAGATCGCGCTCGACGCGACGCCGGAGTACCGCGCGTTCCTGGAGTTCCACGAGGGGCAGCGCTCGTCGCCGACATTCGTGCGCGAATTCGACGCGTCACTCGGCACGGTCCGCTCGAAACTCGTCGACTGGAAGGCGAACGCCGAGGCGACGATGGCGCAGTCGGTGCGCGCGGTGCTCGGGCTTGCGCGCGACCGGATGAGCGACGAGCAGGCGATCGAGCGCGTGATGAACCCTGCGCAGAATCCGCTCCTCGGGGAGTCGCTCGTCCTGACGGAGATGTCGAAGCTTTCGCGCGCGATGCATCACCCGCACTTCACGTTCCGCAAGAAGCTGAGCCACACCGCCGACTCGCAGGACCAGCGGCATCGCATGACGCCGGGGACGCGCCCCATTCTCGCCACGCACCGGACCGACGAGCCCGACGTGATCTTCCCGCCGCTCATCGAGCGCAATGCCGCGGCGATGGAGCGGGCAACGTCGCTTATGCGTTCGGTCTGGCTCGCGATGGCGAAACTCCGTGAGATGGGCGTCGCGCAGGAGTTCGTCCAGTACCTTCTGCCGAACGCGGTCGCTGTGCGTTTCGAGGAGTCGGGCGACCTGCTCAATCTGCACCACAAGTGGACGACACGACTGTGTTATCTCGCGCAGGAGGAGATCTGGCGGTGCTGTCTCGAGGAGGTCACGCAGGTCGCCGGCGTCCAGCCGCTTCTCGCGAAGCACCTGCTGCCGCCGTGCGGGCTGCGCAAGGAGGCCTCGCAGACGCCGTATTGTCCCGAAGGGGATCGCTACTGCGGCGTGCCGGTGTGGAAGCTGCGGTTGGACGAGTACGTTCGGCTTATCTGACCAGACAGTTCTAAGTGATGAGTTCTGGGTGATGAGCCTGGCTCAGAACTCACTACTTGCAATACGTCGTCATCAGCTGCTTGAAGCGCGCGTTCTCCCGAAGTTCGTCGAGATCGGTGTCGCCCTTGTTGTCCCGGTCGTTGCCGAGGATGTGGGTTTTCCAGGGGCCGTGACAGCCGCAGGCGGTCGTGAAGAGGCCTTCGCGAAAGCTCTTCTCGAGCCAGTCCATCGCCGTCGACTGCAGCTGGGACTTCTTGTCCCCCTCCGCGCGCTGGCCGTCCTTCGCATCCATGCAGCCGAGATTGTAGAACATGCCGAGCACGGTCTTGCGCTCCTCGAGGTCGAACTTGGCCTTCCAATCCGCGGGCAGTCGATCGATCGACTTCTTGTAGCGCTCGCGTGCGAGCGGGAAGTTGTTGTTGATCAGGTCCTGATAACCGAGCCGCGCGAATTCGCGCCACGTCTTGGTGTCCTGTCCGGTGTCGGCCAGCCCGCTCTGCTGTGCGATCCGATCGCGGATACGCTGCAGGTTTTCCCATACCTTGGACATGCGGTACTTGTCCGGGAAGGCGTCGATGAACTTCAGGGCGTCCCTGTATTTCTTGGTGCGCTCGAGCTCCAGGATCTGCTCGTGGCGAGCGTTCAGCCATTCCTGCGCCTTGCCCTCGTACGGCTCCTTGTACCTGTCCTCGAGCTGCTGGATCTCCGGCAGCAGCTCGGGGTGCTTCAGACCCGCCTGCCCCTTGGCGGCGTTCAGCACGGCGCGGATCTCCTTGTAGCGCAGGAACTCGGGATCCTGCGCGATCATCGACGTCGCCTTCTCGATGCTCGCCCGCAGCTCCTTCTCGCCCGCGGACTGTTCGCGTTTCGCCTCGGCGCTGCGACGCAGCGCGAGCCACTGCGTCTCGTAGGGTGAGCCGCGCAGCTTGTCCGCGACCGCGTCGCACTTCGCGAGGATGCTCTCGGGGCTCGGGTCCTTCGTGACGGAATCGTTCAGGTCCTTCCACGCGGCTTCGATCGCGGAACGGACGGGATCCACCGGCGGCTGGCGCGTGCTCGCGCCGCCGTTGCCGGGACCCGGGTCGATCGGGTCGAGGGCTTGGTTGCGATTGCGGATGATGACGATGATGAAGAGCCCCGTCAGCGCCACGAAGCCGACTGCCGAGCCGATCAGAAGCGATTTTGAGGCGCGGCGTTCGCGGACGATGATCTTCTGAACGGGGGCATCCGGGTCCGCCGACGGGGGCGGCATACGGAGGAGGGGCGCCGCCGGAGCGGGGCGCGGTTTCGTCGCCGCTCGCGGGGCGGCCGGGGCTGGGCCGGAGGCGACGAGCGCCGAACGCGCGGGAGCGGCGGTGGGACGGTCGTCGCTGCTTCGGATCTGCGCGAAGGCCTTCTCCTTGCACGCGTGGCAGAACGTCTTGTCCAGAAGGGTGAGCGCGCGGCCGGCGAGGAGGTCCTTCTCCGC